>JBKHER010000126.1:0-7492 GCA_046540715.1 Halothece sp. | reverse complement strand
ATAGTGCGATTCAAACTGAATTAGCGGCTACCATTAATCAAAACCTGAGAAAGGAAAAAATTGCTCGTGCTTTTTGTAAATTGCGGTGTACCTTTGGCGGTTTTTCTATTGTTCCAGATTTATCTATATTTACATGGGAACAAATTCCACGCTCTGAGGAGGGCAAGATTGCCAATAACTTTTTGCTTGCACCGAATTAGGATGGCTAATTAATCCTTCAGAAGAATCCGTTTTTGTCTATTATCCCCATCAACCTTTAGCTGTATTTGATGATCCCTCTGTCATTTTACCTGTTCCTAATTTTGCACAATCTTTTCAAATTAGTGTTAGTGAATTGTTTTCTTACTTACTTAATTAGTTTTGAATAATGACCTCATTTAAAGATCAAACCTCAAATCGTGAAGCCGTCGCCCCTTCTACCTGGGAAAAGCTCAAATCAAACGCCACTGACTTAAAAATGTGGCTATTTTTTGCCACGGCTTTATTAGCTCTATGGCACGGAATTCTGGATGATCGCCTCATTACCAAACGGGATATTTTTATCACAGCGATTTTCTGGCTGGCGACACTTTTCTTCCTCTGGAAAAAACGCGACACGCTTACTTTTACCCCCCAAACTTCCTCAACTATTGTGGGGTTTCTTATTTTAGGGTGGATATTCTTACGAGGGTTATCCATTTTTTGGTTTGAGAGTCTCTTAGTACAGTTGATTCCGTTTATAGGATTTTTTGCTTTTGCTCTCATTGCTTCAGGATGGCGCAATCTTAGTCAATATAATCGCTTTTTCTTTGCCTTGTTTACCTTTAGTGCAGTAGAGGCGGTGCTGAAACGAGTTTTAATGTCAGAACCCAATGCGACAAATATGTCTAAATCTACCGCAGAGGTAAGTGCTTTTTTATTGCATTATTTTGGGTTTGATGTTTATCGCGATGGCATTTTTATTGAGTTACCCAAGGGAGCGGTAGAAGTTTATTATGGCTGTACTGGCGGCAATTTAATTACTTTAGTCTTACCATTAACTTTAGTGTTAGCAGTGATGGCTCGTCTCAACTTTGGGACGGCGTTTAAGGTGATTGCTAGTATCGTTATCACTGCCTTTTTTATTGGCGTGTTTCGGGTAGCTTTCTTAGCGACAATTGTTTCCAATAAAGAACTATTTGATTATTGGCATGGGGATGCAGGGAATCAGATTTTTTCCTTAATTACGTTTGGCTTGTGGATGGTGGCAGCCAATTTTATCTACGAATATTACGAGCAAAATAGCGGCGAAGAAAACCCCAATTCCGATGAGAAAACAACTGAAGAATCGGAAGAAGACGAAGAAAGTCTCCCGCCAGTGGAACCCATCACCACTGTTTCTAAGGCGGAACGTCGCTCTTGGCTACTTCCCATTGCAAGTGTCGCGATGGCAGTTGTTACCCTTATTACCCTAGTATTCCCGCAAGTGGGACGCAGAGAAAACCGTGTTTTAGCGTTTCCGTCGCAATTGAGTTTAGAGAACTGGGAACAAACTGACAGTGCGTCTTTAGTAGAAAACCCTGAAGCTGAATTACAATTTAATGGTTTACACGCCGGTCAAGAATATCAATATCAACAAAGCAATCAAGGGGTTACAATTGCTCTGAGATTTATCAGCCCCACTCATGGGAGTATTAATGCTTTTCTTAAAAATATCTATGATGATCAATTACTAGAAGCCTACGAAGCAGGGAAAACCCGTTCTTTGAGTGAAAGGGGAAGTTATCAATTATTTAGCGATGGGGAGAAGGCTTATCTCAGTGCTTGTCTGGTTCCTGATGGCAAAAGCACGGCTACTCGCAACCAATATGCCACGCAAAGTGATGCCAATGTCTTTGATCTAAAAACGCTGCTTCCGCGATTAGCTGGATTACGAAGTTTGCGGGAGCGACGCTGTTTGTGGGTGCATTTATCCACGCCTTTAGAGGGAGAATCACCTGAGGCGAAGGAAGACGTATTAGAGGCGGTATTTCAAGAAGGATATCCCCAATGGCAAGGGTTATTTTAGTAATTGGGTTACCAACATAGTAAGCCGATATGAATGGTCAAAGTTAAAATTTAAGGAAGATGGAATTAGCGAACAAATAACGAATAACAAATAACAAATAACAAAATAAAAACTATGTTTAATCGTCAACGCATTGAACCGCAGCCAGGACAGGAATCAGTGTGGGATTATCCTCGCCCCCCTCGTCTGGAGTCTTCCTCGAAACAGATTCAAGTGGTATTTAATGGGGAAATCATCGCCGATACGAACAACTCTCTCAGGATGTTAGAAACAAGTCATCCTCCTGTGTATTATATTCCTGCCGAAGATGTGAAACAGGAATATTTAACCCAAACTAATCATCAATCTTTTTGTGAGTGGAAAGGGAAAGCCCGCTATTATGCTTTGAAAGTGGGAGATCTCGAAGTGATTAATGCCGTCTGGGATTATCCGAACCCCAGTTCTCGCTACTCAAACATCAAGGATCATTTTGCCTTTTATCCCGCGCAAATGGAGGCTTGTTATGTGGATGGAGAAAAAGTGCAATCCCAAGAAGGTGATTTTTATGGGGGTTGGATTACCAGTGATATTGTTGGTCCTTTTAAAGGTGCGCCCGGAACTTGGAGCTGGTAGAATCAGAGGTGACAAACCTCTCCTAAACATTACAACTTCAGTGTGATGAAAGATTCTACTTGGCAACGTAATTTACCCTTAGCCGTTACCATCGAAACATCGGTTAAACGGGGTTTGGCTTTCTTGGGCGGGATTCCCATCCTCATTAGTGTAACGCTAATTACAGTTTTCCTGTGGGAATCGTTGCTGTTTTTTCAAGATGTGAGCCTAGTAAGGTTTTTCACGGATACTCAATGGACTCCCATGTTTTCGTCCAATCCTCAATATGGGATTCTGGTTCTAGCAAGTGCCACATTTCTTGTTACGACGATTGCTGCGATTACTGCGATTCCCCTTGGGGTTATGGGTGGGGTTTACCTTTCTGAATATGCTTCCAATAAGGTTCGTCGTTTCCTAAAACCAACCCTCGAAGCCCTTAGTGGGATTCCCACCGTTGTTTTAGGATATTTTGCTCTTGTATTTTTTACCCCCCTACTGCAAAATTTTATTCCTGAATTATCCACATTTAATTCTCTCAGTGCAGGAATTATTGTTGGGATTTTGATCACCCCTACCATTTCTTCCATTGGAGAGGATGCGATGAAAAGTGTCCCTCTATCCTTACGAGATGGGGCTTATGCTTTGGGGTTTACCAAAAGTGAGATGATTATCAAAGTCTTACTACCGACAGCTTTCCCTGGCCTGATTGCTGGTATTAGCCTTGCTGTGTCACGAGCGTTAGGGGAAACGATGATTGTTTCCATCGCTGCCGGGCAAAATCCTAATTTAACTCTGAATCCTTTGGTAGCAGTAAAAACAATTACGGCTTTTATTATTCAAATTAGTCTCGGGACTGTTAATTTTGGCTCAGTGGCCTTCAAGACCATTTTTACTGTGGGAGCAGTCTTGTTTCTCATTACCTTAGTTCTCAATACATTTGGCAATTGGTTAAGTTATCGCACAACTGAACAACTTTCTGCCATTTTTACGCCGAAATCAGAATTATTAGATGCAGAGGAGATAAGTAGAACCGAGGAAGAAGAAAAGGAATTCACTCAGGCTTTAGCCAAACAAGTGCAAAATGCCAAACAAAATGTTTCCCCGCAACCGACTCGTTTGTTACGTGAAAAGTTATTTCAGGTGCTTTCTTTCCTTGCGGCTTTAATGGGGGTGATTTTTTTATGTGTCTTATTTTATGATTTAATTCCTAGTGGATTGCCCCGCTTAAATTGGGATTTTCTTACCAATTTTGCCTCTCGTCGCCCTGAAGAAGCTGGAATTTTAGCACCTTTAGTAGGAACGCTGTGGCTTTTTTTCTTGACGGCGGTAATGATCATTCCGATTGGTGTTGGCGCGGCGATTTATTTAGAGGAATATTCCCCTAATAATTGGATAGCAAGAGTGATTGAAATTAATATTGCAAATCTGGCAGCAGTTCCTTCAATTATTTATGGCTTATTGGGGTTAGAAATATTTGTCCGTTTTTTATTTCCCATAACAGGCGGGTATAGTATTTTAGCGGCGGCGTTAACATTAGGAGTAATTGTTTTACCAACGTTAATTATTACCAGTCGCACTGCTTTGAGAGATATTCCTGACAGTATTCGCCAAGGCGGATATGCGATGGGAATGACAAAAGGACAAGTTTTGCAGCGTATTGTTGTTCCTTCGGCTCTTCCTGGGTTAATAACAGGGGTTTTATTGGCGTTATCCCGTGCTATTGGAGAAACAGCGCCTTTAATTGCTGTAGGAGCTTCGGCTTCGATTCGCTTTTTACCAGAAGGATTACAAAGTAAATATACAGCGCTTCCGATGCAAATTTTCCTTTGGTTACAAGATGCTAATCCAGGAGTCCAACAGAATGCGGCAGCCGCGACCATTGTTTTAATTATTTTAGTTTTATTCCTGAATATTCTTGCGGTATTTTTCAGGGATTTTTATCGTCGTCAGTTAACTTAATAGGAGATCAATTATGCAACCGACTAAAGACAAGCAACCTCAAAGAGATATTATCCTGCAAGTGAGTAATCTTTCCATTTCTTATGATGGAAAATCTATTTTAAGAAATGTCAATTTAGAAATTCCTCGACATCAAGTTATTGGCTTCATTGGCCCCTCTGGCTGTGGAAAAAGTAGTTTACTTCGCTGTTTTAATCGCTTAAATGATTTGGTAAAAGGGGCAAAAGTCACAGGATTTATTCACCTAAATGGTAAAAATATTTACGATGATGAGGTAATTAACCCTGTGGAGTTGCGACAACAAGTGGGAATGGTGTTTCAACGCCCTAATCCGTTTCCGAAGTCGATTTATGAGAATATCGCGATCGGGTTGAAGGTTAATGGATATCGGGGAGATAAAGATGGGTTAGTGGAGTATTCCTTGCGTCAAGTGGGGTTATGGAAGGAAGTTAAGAATCGGTTACGGGAAAATGCCCTGAATCTTTCGGGAGGGCAGCAACAACGGTTGTGTATTGCTCGCGCGATCGCGCTTCAACCTGATATTATTCTCATGGATGAGCCTTGTTCTGCCCTTGACCCCATTTCTACGGCTCGGATTGAGGATTTAATTCGGGAACTGCAAAAGGACTACACTTTAATTGTGGTCACTCATAACTTAAAGCAGGCTTCTTTAATTTGCAATCATGTTGCTTTCTTTAATTTACAGGGAGAAACAGAAGCAGAATCCGTGGGCTATCTTGCGGAATATGATCGCGCTGAAATGATCTTTCAACGCCCGCAAAAACCTGAAACTCAACAATATGTTACAGGAAGACGGTTTCCTAGTTCTGATACTCTGTCTAGAAAGTAAAGAATCCCCCCAACCCCCTTCAGGGGGGGAATGGGATTAATAATGATTGCCGACTTTACGATGATGAACCGCAGTTAAGGATTCTGGTTTAGAAACCCGTCCTTGATGAACCTGATTGTAAACAATCCAATGATCGCTACATTCCATCCGACTGACGACTTCACATTCTAAATAAGCTAACGCATCGGTGAGAATTGGCGATCCATTATTAGCAGTTTGGGTGTTAACGCCGTCAAAGCGATCTGCCCCCGGTTTAAATCGCTTGAGAAAGTGTTTCATCAGGTGTTGATAGTTTCCTTCTTCTAGAATATTGAGAACAAATTGATCGCCGACTTGCATTAAGGCCTCGATCGCGCGATCTTTTGCCACCGCAATGCTAATCCCGGGGGGATCAAAGCTGGCTTGGGCTACCCAAGAGGCTAACATGGCACTTTTTAAGTCCCCTTTTTTAGCAGTAATAATATACAATCCGCCGCTTAAGCGTCCCATGGCTTTATCTAAATCGCTATCGAGGGACTTCATTTGCTTAACGGTTTGATCTCGTTTTAACCATTGTCCTAAGTCAGTTCCCGCTTCTTCACAGAGTTTATAGGTAGCTTCTGTGGGGGTATCTGTCATCCGAATTGCGGGGAACACTTCTTTTAAGCCTAAGTCCGAGAAACGGGTTTTCAGGGGATCAATGGGTTCATCATCCCCACCATAAGATTCAAAGACTCCCATGGCTTGTTTAGAAGACACAGAGGCAATAATTGTTCCGAGGGTAGCACTGGCTTCTTGGGCTTTCTCGCCATTAGAAGGCGGCATTCCGATAATAATTGCGCTGGATCGTTCCACTAATTCTCGCACTTCTTGTTGATCGGCCCCTACTAAGTCCATCATTTCCACCGCAATATCGGTTTTGGTAATTCCGTAGGCAATGGCTTGGGAAGCGCGATCGCTGTAACCATAATCTGACACATAAAAGACTGCAACCGTCTTTTCCCCTTTCGCCTTATTTTCACTCCAGCTACGATAACGATTGATTAATTCTTCAACATTATATTGCAACAGGGGGCCATGACCATTGGCGACTACCGCAATTTCCCCCAGTTTCCCCATCCGTTTTAAGGCAGCTAAGACCGATCGCGCATTCGGCCCCATTAAACAGTCATAATAAAAGCGATAGTCGGGAGAAATGGCTTCTAAATCCGTATCAAGTAAGTCATTACTGCAATAGTGCATCCCGAACACATCACAGGTAAATAAAGTTTGCGTTCCCCAATCATAAGTCAACATGGTATCGGGCCAATGTAAATTCGGGGCATTCACAAACTCTAAACAATGACCTTTCCCTAAATCTAACTGATCTCCTGTTTTCACCACTTGTCGTTCAAAGGGTTGATGGACAAATCCTTCTAAAAACTGAATGGCAACTTTACTCCCGACAACCACTGCTTGGGGGGCAATTTCGAGAACATCTTTTACTAAACCACTATGATCGGGTTCGGTGTGGCTGATAATGATGTAATCAATGGTTGTCGGATCAACTAATTGTTTGAGTTGTGATAAATATTGATCCTGAAATTTCTCATGGGAAGTATCTACTAAAGCGGTTTTTTCTCCTTGAATCAAAAAAGAATTGTAAGTGGTTCCATTTTGTAAGCCAAACTCAATATCAAAGCGATCGCGATCCCAGTCTAAACAACGAATGGCAGTAGTATCAGCAACGATATCAGCGACTTGTAAAGTTAAACGGTTTTTGGTTTGTTCTGCTAAAGCAAGCATTAATTATCTTATTCCTTATTAAAAAAAACTTATGTAACTGCAATCATGCCATTAGCACGAGAACTTTACTTTATTTTATGGTAAAGTGTTAAAATCTAGTTAAGTTCAGATTATTGGAACATTAAAAAAATAACTATGCAAATTAATACTCGTTTCCTTAGTAAAAACATCGCCCTACTCTCACTCGCGCTAATTGTCTCCATGACAGGAGGTGTCTTAGCAGGCTGTCAGAACGATATGGGAACTGAAGAAACAGAAGAAAATATGGAGGAAGAATCTATGGATGAAGAAGAATCCATGGA
>JBKHER010000125.1:0-7649 GCA_046540715.1 Halothece sp. | reverse complement strand
GTTGTTTAGAGGCGGTAAATAAAGCTGCCAGTAGAAGCGGTCGCAGAGAACCTTTTCCTTTTTCGGCGGCGTTTTTGATTTTTCCAGCTTGAACATTGGTTAAACTCCTAGGAAGGTTATGGTTAAAATTAAGGGTGGCGGCTAATTCTTGAATTAACCGTCTATTGTGGGCGCGATCGCGCTCAATCAGTAAATTACAATTTCCTTGGGTGGGATAATTTTCTCCAATTGCTACTAATAGACTTTCTGCAACTTTTTGCGCTTTAATCATCACTTCCTCTAATTTGTCAGCAGGTATTTTCTTCCCAAACTGGTCAATTTCTAGGTGGTTTGCTTCCATAATGACTAAAGACTTAAATACATTGTCATATTGTTTAATTCCAATTGTTAACCTTTCTTCCACTAAAAACTGGGCATCTTCTTTTAATTGGTAATAAGAGAACTGATTCTCTTTTTCTTCACTTTTGGCGTTAGCTTCACGAAGAAAGTTAGAGAACCAACGCTTTAAATTTTCAGGTTGGGCTTGTTTAATTTGTTTCTGAACGCGATCGCGCAACCAAATACTATCACCTAATCCGAAGGGATCACAAATATACCAATCCTCTTCTTCCGTTTGTTTTTCTGGAATATAAACCAAAGTAGCGACCCAAAAAGGAGTCGGGTTTTCCTCAATAAAAGAAACTTTTTTTAGGCTTTCATCAGTTGATTTGTCATCACTATCAGGATCAACAGCTTGATTTCTTAAGTGTTTATAATGGATCTCAATTGCTTTTAATATTTCTTGACTAGAAGGCTGAGAGATTATAAGATTATTGAGAGGTAAGGGCATAAATGCTCTTTCGTAATCGGGTCTTCCTGTAGTTCCTTTGACTAAATCTGGAAAACCTCCTTGATTAAATTTTACCTCTGCATAAATTAATTGTTCTAAGAAGCGAGGATAAAGTTCTCCCGTTAACGGATGCTGGAAAATATATCCTCCCATCATTTCCTCTTCTGCTGAAATAATTCCTTTTAAGGTTTTCTCTCCTTTTTCTGTCACATTTCCTTGTTCATCAATACATCCTTGATTCTCTTTTAGTTGAGATAAAATCAAAGCTGCCAACTGAGGATCAATTTCAAGAATTTCCCCAATTTCGTAAGCAGTATAATGACCGATACGACAGAGATTTAAGATGGCTTTTTCTAAAATATTTAGTTCTCGTGAGGTTTTTTTAGGGGCAACAATACGATAACTTAATACTGGGCAAAGTAAATACTGATATTTGCGCGATCGCTGTGTTAAGCGAGGAGAATAATCAAGAATGGGAGTTGTTTGGGTAAACATAGCTGATTTTTCCTCCTAATAAGAAACTGACATTAAAGCATCAGCATTGAGATTCATTACCTTCCCCCATTCACTACAACAAAGCTGATAAAATTGCACTAAATGAGGGATCGCTTCTGAGGCTTTTTCTTCTTTAATCATGCCTAAATCTCCCACTGCAATTAACAATCGTTTTTGACGACTCATAGCAACACAAAGACGATTTTCTAACATGAGAAACCCATATTTTTTCCGTAAGTCTGCTTCCTGATTGACTGAAATGTTATTACTGCGTACCAGAGAGAGAAAAACCACATCAAATTCTTTTCCTTGAAACGCATCCACCGTTCCCACTCTTAATCGTTCTACAATTTTGCCTTCTTGATCGCGAGTTTCTCGCCATTGGGGGATAATTTCATACTGTCCTTCCTCCGAGATTTGCGCCAAGTTATTTTCCGCTAAGGCTTTCCAAATTTCTTTAACTTGTGCAGAATAAAAGGTAATAATACCAAAGGTAAGTTCTGGATTAATTTCAATTAAGCGTTTAATTTCTTGAGTAATAATATGGGCTTCGATCGCGCGAGACTTACTTTTCCCTTTTGTTTCTGACCCTTGACTAAAGGGAACATTAATCCAACTTGCTACTGCTGGCTGGTAACTAGGCAAACCATGATAAAATTCCTTTTCAGGGCGTTGAGATTCAATATGAGGTTCTCCATGAATTTCATAAAAGTTTTTACTTACAAAATCTCCTAAAACTGGGTGCATTCTGTATTGCGTATCGAGAGTAACTGTGCGCTTAATGCCATCTTCCTTTTCTAAATTTTTGAGATAAATAAATAAACGTTCAAATAAACTATTCTGTAAACTTTCTTGCGTCGTTGTTGAGGAATTACGAAGCTGTTTTTCTACCTCGGGTTCTAAAATATGGGGAAGCTGGCGGTGATCACCAACTAAAACAATTCTGCGTTGGGCGAGGGATAAAGGAATAAATAAATCAAGAGGATTTGCCCTTGCAGCTTCATCAACAATCACACTTTCAAAACTAGAATCGGGAGTATTCGTAATATTAGTAACTGCTTTACTCGCCGATTGTTGGCAGGTAGCGGCTAAAACGACAGTATAATGATTTAAGGTTTGACGCACCCCTTCTGGGTCAGATTTGAGATCATCTAAATATTCTTCTAAAACATCTTGGATTCCTTCTTTTGATTGTTGAATATAGTCAGTTAAAGACTGATAAACGTTGCTCAATAAAGTTTCAATTTCGGGGTTAGCAATTGGAGATATGGGCGTAATTTCATTTGGACTAAGTTGTTCGAGGAGTTCCTCTTTTAAGCTGGCTAACTCTTCTAAAAAATCAGGTGGAGTTTCCTCAATCCAATCCGCTGCTTTTTGTAAAAGTTCTGTTTTTTGGGGGGAAAGAATATCTAAAGGTTGGAGACGAGATAACGTTTTTTGGGCAACGATCGCGCCATCATCACTAAAACTCGCCTCATTAGTTCTTAACTGTCGCACTGTTTTTAGGGCTTGGTTTCTAACTTGATCATCTTCCACTTCTGGCGGTCTTTTTAAGTCCTGAATTAGGGTGAGTAATTGATCACTTAATTCCCTTGCAATTTTTCCCTGCGTTAAGTCTAAAATATCTTCTAATAGCGCGATCGTTTCTTGAGGCGTTCTAGGAGTGAGGGCATAACTTCTGGTTAAACGTCCCACTTGCTTAAATACTTTTCTATTCGCTGTTTCTGGATAGTTTGAGAGTTCCGCCTCTAAATGATCAATGCGCTGTCTTCGCCAACGATCCACATTATCTAAGGTATTTTGTTGATTCGATCGTCCTCCCACTCGGACGGCTGGTAATCCAAAAACCACCGTTTTTTCTGCTGCATTTTCCACTGCATCATGTTGAAAACTGGTTAATAATAAGCGATGATTAATACTTTGATTGCTGTCCTCGGCAATTTCTGCTAATCTTGCTTCTAGGGCAGTAATCACTTTCGTTTTTCCTGTTCCAGGTGGCCCCTGAATTAAAGCAATATCAGGGGTATTTAAAGCCGTTTTAATTGCTTCTTCTTGGCGAGAGGTGGGACTCATGCCATTAAACACTTTTTTCACTTCTTTTGTAATCGGTTTCTCGTTTCTTTTGCGTCGAATTGGAACCGATTGTTGTTCTAAAATTAATCCCAGTTGAGGCATTCCTCCTTTTGCTTGGCGGATACGAGTTTCTGCTTTTTCGCGGCGTTTTAATCGGGTGTAATCTCCTGATAGAGAAAAGAAAATACATCCTTTTTCAGGGATTGATGCTTCTTCATCGGGATCAAGAGGACAGAGATCAATACTTGCAGGTTGCTCTAATTTTACTTGTGTTACTTGTCCCCTAAAATTCTGGTTTGTATTATTACTTTTTGCTTCAAAATTATCAAAATCTGGAGGAGTAGAAGCAACTTCTAAGGCAAATTTAGGGGTTTCACTTAAATGTTGTAACTGTGTTTGAACTTGAGAAGAGTCGTCAAGATAAAAGCGGCGATCGCCGTTTGGGCGTTTTTCATAGTGCAAATATTTTAACCATCCCAGTTGTTTAGCTTGTTCAATAATCTGTTCTTTTTCTAAATTATTGTATTCTTCCCAAAGGGCTAAATAGCTTTCTGAATTTTGCACCAAAGCATCTAATTCCGTTGGCGCTTTTCCCTTCATCTCTGTTGCAATGGAAGCATCATAGAAATCAATATCAGTATGTAATAAAATAATGGGACGGTTATCATTCCCTTGTTTTTGTCCTCGACGTTTTTCCACTCGTTCGACTCGGAAGGTTTCATTAATCGTCCGTTTAATCGTAACCGCGATCGTTTCTCCTAATAACTGAAAACTATTTTCGAGTCCATTTCGATAAGAATGACCTGCTTGAAATAACGCTCGTTTATGTTTATTCGGTTGAGGGGAAGGGAGAATAACTTGTTCTGCTAACCAATTCATCACTTGATCCGTGCTAGCATTAGTTTGTAAATGCCGATCGCGCACATCGTCAATAATCTTTTCATCTATTCCCAAAGCCAATTCATTAGGAAGAGTTAACGCATGGGGAAACTCATGAATTTGTAATTGTAACTGCTTTTTTTCTACTCTCGTTAACCAGCATAAACGGGGCAAATTTCGCTCTAGAATCCCTTGGAGTTGCTGTTGAGATTGAATCCGATTTCCTGAAACCTCCCAGACTCGATCCGAATATTGTAGTAAAATTTCTTCGGTATTTTCAGGTTGATATAAGAACACCTCTGCTTTTTTATTTAATTGCTGAGTATCAAAAGCATCTTCCCAAGATTGCGGTTGAACTTCAAGAATATAAATGTTTCCTGCGGCTATATTACTAATTTCCATTGCTTTCACTCCGATCAATAAATAACGCCAGTCGATGGGGAATGTCTAAAGAATTAAAATGTAATCGCCAACGCCCATATTTTTCATCCTGTTTTTTAGGAATGGGAAAAGAACGCCATTTATCACGATTAATACTTGCTGATTTTTCCGTCCCATAGCTATCACAAGTTAACCAATAACTCTGATCATCCATACTGCGAACCTTAATTTTTTCTTCCTCTAAAACCACTTCCACCATAGGATCATTACCCGCTTCTCCAGTACGCCCTTTAATTAAACCCGTGGTTAATTTCAAAGGAAAATTGGGTTCCAAGGTCAGCCGATGAAAGATATGATCTTTACCATCACAACATCCTTTTTCGGGTTCCCAACGGACAATCCGCACTTCCACAAAAAGGGGTTGTGGCGTATCACACCAAGGACAAATTTTTTGATTATTAGGGTAATAGGTGCTACCACAATTTGGACAGTGCAGGGTAAAATTAGCAGCAGAATAAAGAGCATCCCGCCATTGAGAAATGCTTGGACGTTGAAGCGGATCATTTAATCCTTCCCCAAAGCAACGCTGAGAGAGTTTTCTTAACTTCGGAGATAACACCATTTCCCGAGGAAACCCTGCTTCTGTCTGATTACGAGTATCATCAGGATCATCAATCCACGGAAGTTCCCCCTGAAATGCTTTGTCTTCTAATTCTGGTTCTCCCTCATTAACCCAATCCCCAATAAGAGGATGAAGCAGCGTTAACGTCTGAAAAGCAATGACAGCAAACGCATAAGCATCGGTGAGGGTATTAACTCCAGACGTTCCCTTAACCAATTCTGGTGCGCCAAAACGAGGGGTAAAAATGGCGGAAGTAGAATCAGATTCATAATGAAGGTTATCCGCATCAATCAGACGAACTTCATAGGCATCTGCATCCTTAGAAACAAAGATATTTCCTGGGGAGGGATCGCTATAAACTAATCCATGGGCGTGGAGTCGAGACAAGGTTTCTGCACATTGCGCTAACAAAAGCAACCGCCGTTTCAAGCCTCCTCCCGCGACATACAATTCAGGATCAACAGGAATATCCATTAGGGTTTTAATGGCAGTCATTCCCGTTACCATTTCCATGATGTAGCCAACACGAGGCGGTTTTAACATGGCTTTGGGACGGGCAATTTTTAAGTCTTGGATGGGAAGAAGTTTGACTTGCTGCAACCTTCGGCGTAGGGTTTCACGATTAGATTTTTGGGACAGCAACTTAACCGCATATCTGCCGCCACTGACAGCGAAAACTTTACCTTGTCCGCCTTCTCCCAGTTCTTCAGTTAATTCGTAGGGGGTTCCCAGTTCATCTATTACTTTATTCATTTCCGTCTCCTATTGATGCCATAATACAGCTAAAGTTTTGTCATCAAGGTGGTTTTCCGTAGTCCACTGGCGCAATTCAGAAGCGAGGGCTTGATAGCGTTTTCTGGGGGAAAGCGGTGCAAATTCATCCACTAAGAGGGTTATAAAATCCCCAATTCGATCGCGCTTTAAGTCATCTGCAACCCCATCAGAAGCCAGTAAAACTGCTGTGCCAGAAGTCGGGCGCGATCGCGTCATAATTGACCAATCTTTAGTGGAGCGTGTCACCCCTAAACCTGTAGTTTCATTCCCAAACCCCTCTTTGACCCTATCCAGCCGTGTCACCGTGCCATCAGGCTCTCGCAACGCCACCATCCCATCCCCCAACTGTCCTAAAACTAATTCTCCTGAAGCCAACACTGTGGCAAATAAACAAGTGGTGGCACTATCTTTTTCAGCATGAGGAAGCACCCGTAACCCCCAATTTAAGTGAATTAAACGCAATAAATACGCAGGTGGTGCATCAGGGGCTTTTGCCCAATTTTTCAGGGAATCATTCACCGCCTTACAAGCCATTTTTGCTCCCAGACGGGCATTTGACTTAGATCCCATCCCATCACTCACCACCACTGTCCGAGTGAAGCGAGTTTCCCTTTTTTCCCAAGCATCCTCATTCGGGCGATTCTCGCGTTTGTGAAGAACACCTGCTACCGAAGCACCAAAGCATTCCCACGGTTCTAAACTATAGGTCATCATTAAAAATCAATGTCTTCAATATCGTCGTAATCAATCTTAGGAGTCGTATCTGGGGTAGCACTGCGAGAGCGACTGGTCACACTGAGAGTGACAAAACGGAAAAACTTTTGAATTTGATTGGCTTCATCAGCCTGAAAAACAGGAATATCCATATCTTGGTTAGCAATAAACGCCTGTAGAGGCTCATTATCAGCTTCTGCACCAATTCCCATGGCTAAACGAACCGCTTTAGAAGCCCGTGGCGACTCCAATAATTCCTGAAGGGGGGAACGCCAATCATCAGTGGGAATCCCATCAGAAACTAAAACCAGTGTCGGGCGATAGTCTCGGCTGGCAATTTGTTCTTTATCTTCTAAAATGACTTTTGCCATGGAAAAAGCACTCCCCATCGGCGTTCTTCCTTTCGCCGTCATATTTTCCCAAACTACCTCATCTGCAATCAATAAAGGTTGGTGGAGAGTGGCTTCTTGACCATTAAAGGTAATGACAGCAATATGGATTTTTGCCCGTACATCATCTTCATCCTGAAATGAGTCCAGCATTTCCCGAATGGAACGGTTTAAGGTTTCAATTTTCCCATCCGTACTCATGCTGCCACTAACATCAGCAAGAATAATAACGGGTAATCGTCTTGGGGCTTGGGTTGTAAACTGTTTAAATTTGCTCATTGCGACAAGTTGTATGAAATCTACCTATGGTTGCTACACCCCCCTGGGATCCCCCCAACCCCCCTTACTAAGGGGGGCTAAAGGGATTGGTATGTAGCAGACTTTTTGGCATTTCAGATTAGAACTCCACTCGACATCATTTCTAAAAATTGGTGCTATCCCCCTTTCCAAGGGGGGCTAGGGGGGATTTTCTGTTCCCCCCCTTTCCAAGGGG
>JBKHER010000124.1:0-7767 GCA_046540715.1 Halothece sp. | reverse complement strand
TATGTTACGCTTAGATTAACTAGTTGTGTTTAACAACATTTAAAATAAGTGATATGGTACAGCAAATTGAACAGGAAACTGAGAATCATCCCTGGTGGAATCGCCCCATCTTAGGCGAAAACAGTGCTTGGCAAAGTCTGAAAGAAGTATTTTCTAAGGCTGAAATTCCTAATCACCATGTAATTGAACATAATCGCATGATGCGAGAAGTTGAGAAGTTAGCTGGCTTCATCGCCACACTGGATAACGAAAAATTTGATCATCCTGAATTTGCGCTATTAGTCAAAACCAAGAACAACTTAGAACGAGAAACCATAGGATATCAAGGATTAAAAGATAGTGCTGAACTGTTCCAAGCGTCTTTGCAAGCAAAAGAGAGTTTTATCGGCATTGAGCAAATCGAATTTCAATATCGGGGATTTGTTCAACAAAAGTTTTATGATCAAGTTTTTCAATTACTGTCCAAACAATTATTGCAAGCAGTATTCTTAAAATTACTAGATAGACTGGCGCAACAAGCTCTAAGCCAAGTTAAGTCGGAAGAAGGGAAAGTAGCAATTAGAACCTATGTTGAGGAAATCAACGCGCTTGCATCTAAACATAAACTAGGTTTGCAACTATTACTTGACTTTAAGCGTAATCAGTTTGAAGATTTTTCACTTTTAACGAAAATTTCTAGCTTAGTAAGTAGCTTTAAAACCCAAGAAGTTCATTATTCAGAACCCTTTTTAGTAGAAGTTAAATTTAACTATGATCTTTTCAGTAGTTTAGGCAATATTATTAAAATGCCTGAGCATCAAAAACGACCAGAAGGGTATGCTAAGTTACTCCAATACATTGTTTTGATTGATAAACACAAACGTTCTTATCAGCAACTAGAACAGTTACTAGAACAATTAAAAAAATGGTATCAACTTTATCAAAAAATTGTTGCTTTGCGCCAACACTATCATTCAAAGGATTATAAGCAACCCTCAGAGTTTAAAAAACCAATTCCTGGGTTTTGGTTTTACCAAAAATATCAACGCTGGTTATTACAATCTATTATGAAAAAGAAATCTAGTGCAGATTTGTAGCTGAACGGTTTCGGTTCTGATAGCCTGCACTATAGCAATATGATCTGATTTGTAAAAAGTCCCCCCTAAATCCCCCCTAACCCCCCTTTGTAAGGGGGGAATTAAAGGGGGGTACAACTGATTTAGGATTGCACTAGAAGCCTAACCTTTAATGGTTTGTTGTTGTCCGATTATTAGTAGGATCAAGGTAGTTGGCTAACATTGCCGTGGGAATCATTGGGATCATTGGCAGGAGGCAAATCAGCCATTGTTGCCAGTTTAGAGAAGCCGTTTCAAATAATGTATTCATAATCCCGACTTGACTAAAGATAATCTGCAAGGCAATTGCTCCAAAAATCCCCACGGCAATAGCAGGGGTATTGGCTAATCCACTGATATTACCGCGAATAAACTGCACCAAACTTGCCCCAAGTTGGCTAATGCTGAGTAAATAGATAATTCGGGCGGCGACGAGAGCCTGAATCGCCATCGTTCGAGCAATATCAACATTTCCCGTAACCGCTTCTGCCCATTCAAACATACCAAAAATTAAAATCCAGTTGAAGACAGAAACAACAACAATGCGTTGTAGTAGTTTTCCTGTAATTAAGGGTTCATTGGGATTGCGAGGCGGTTGTTTCATTAATCCCTCAGTTTTCGGTTCAAAGGCAAGGGGAACTGTCATGGTTATGGAGTTAATCATATTTAGCCATAAGACTTGAATGGCAAGAATGGGTAAATCTCGTACCAGTAAGGCGCTAATCAAAATCGTCATGGATTCCCCACCATTAACAGGGAGGAGAAAGGCAATGGCTTTCTGAATGTTTTGATAAACATTGCGTCCTTCTTCCACTGCGGCTTCAATGGAGGCAAAATTATCATCGGTGAGTAGCATATCCGAGGCTTCTCTTGCCACTTCTGTTCCTCCTTGGCCCATGGCAATGCCAATATCCGCTTGTTTGAGCGCAGGGGCATCATTGACCCCATCTCCCGTCATGGCGACAATTTCCCCTTGGGATTGTAAGCCTTCCACCAGTTGTAATTTCTGGGCGGGGGCAACTCGCGCGAAAACTGAGCCTTTTTCCACATTATGGACAATTTTCGCTTTATCCATGTGGTCTAATTGGTGTCCTGTGAGGGCAAGGACTTGACCTTCTTTTTGAATCCCCATTTTTTGCGCGATCGCGCGAGCAGTTGCCACATGATCCCCTGTAATCATTTTGACCTGAATACCAGCACTCTGACAGGCAGCAACGGCTTTTGTCGCTTCTTCCCGAGGGGGATCAATCATTCCTTGTAAACCGAGGAAAACTAATTCCCCTTGAATATCCTCATGGTCAACAGTTTTTTGGCTACCATCCACTTCTTTTTTGGCAAAAGCTAGGACTCGCAACCCTTGATCTGCCATTTCCTCCACTGAATTTTCAATTCCTTCTCGTTGCAGGGGGATTTGTTCTCCTTGTAAGGTCGTCTCTTGAGAACAGCGTTTAAGAATTGCCTCCACTGAGCCCTTTACATAAATTACAGGGCACTCCCCATCATGAAGCGTTGCCATATATTGATACTGAGATTCAAAGGGGATGGCATCTAAACGAGGTCTTTCTTGGTTTAACTCTGACTGATTCAAACCGACCTTACTGGCTACGGTAATTAATGCTCCTTCGGTGGGATCACCCACAACTCTCCAATCGCCTCCTTTTTCTTCCAGCCAAGAATCATTACAGAGGAGTCCTGCCATTAAGCACTCTTTTAGGGCTGGATTTAAGCCCTCACGAATGGAAGCCTCTTCATTACCATGTTTAGCTAAAGCAATTTCTCCATTGGGACTATACCCACTCCCACTGACGACATAGTGTTCATCAGCAATATCAATGCGCTGCACGGTCATTTTATTTTCGGTTAAGGTGCCGGTTTTATCGGAACAAATGACGGTGGCACTACCTAAAGACTCTACAGCAGGAAGTTTCCGAATAATCGCATTGCGGGCAGCCATCCGATTCACTCCAATCGCCAAGGTAATGGTTACTACTGCGGGGAGTCCTTCCGGAATTGCACTAACCGCTAAGGCGACGGCGGCATCAAACATGGTGGCAACATCTTGACCTTGGGCAACCCCCACAACTAAGGTAAAGGTAGCAATGGTCAGAATAATATAAAGCAGAACCTTGCTAAATTTAGCAAACTTCCGCGTTAATGGGGTCGTGAGGCTAACACTCTCTTCCATGGATTTGGAGATTTGCCCCACCTCAGTGGCATTAGCGGTGGCAACAACTACACCACTGGCTTGCCCAGAAGTTACAAAACTCCCGGCATGAGACATATTAGTGCGATCAGCAAGAGATGTTTCCGCAGGAAGGGGGGCAACGGATTTCTCCACTGGTACTGATTCCCCTGTGAGTGCCGATTCATCGACTTGTAAGTTCGTCACCTTGACCAGTCGAATATCAGCAGGTACTTTATCCCCTGCAGCAATGGTGACAATATCCCCGGGGACTAATTCTCGGGAGGGAATACGGATTTGTTTGCCATCACGGAGAACGGTGGCTTCAGTGGTGACAGATTTTGCTAAAGCCGCGATCGCGCTTTCTGCTTTGGCTTCCTGGATATAGCCAATTAAAGCATTGAGGACAGCTACCCCCCAAATGACAATGGCATTGGTCCAAGATCCCATAAACGCCTTGACGGCTCCTGCAATTAATAAGATATATAATAGGGGATCGTTAAACTGAAGAAGGAGTCGTAACCACCAAGATTTACCCGGTTTGGCTTCTAGTTCATTGGTCCCATACTTTTCATAGCGTTGATTTACTTCGGTTTGACTTAAACCTTTTTCAGCATCAGTCTTAAGTTGTTCAATGACCTCTTGGTGAGGTATTTCATAATAGGATTTGGGAGGAGCTTCTTTTTCCATAGTCATAGCATGTCTAAAAACTCAACCCCCTTCGTTAGGGAGGCTTAAGGATTAAGGAGTCAGAGATTAGGCTTTCCTATCTATTTTACGAAAATGTTAATTGCCTCGACTTCTTTAGTATAAACGAATGACTTAACAACAAGATTGACTATCATGGAACTAAACAATTAGTAAGTTTCTTAATATTGATTATTATGGCTTTTAATCGGCGGCGTTTACGACAACTTCATCGTTGGTTTGCCCCAATTATGGTGCTACCCTTAATTCTGACTTTACTAACAGGATCGTTATATCAAGTTGCGGTTTTAACTGGAGAGGTTCAAGATTTTCTTTGGTTACTAGATCTTCATACTGGGAAATTTGGAGCGTTGGATTTACAATTTATTTATCCCTTTTTAAATGCTTTTGGGATCTTAATTTTAGCGGTGACAGGAATAACGATGTGGTGGCAACTTCGTCCAGTAAATAATCGTTAAGTAAACAGGTTTTGAAATGTCAACCAAGGTAACAAAATTAGTTAAAATTGGCGAATTAAGTAAAAGTACAGGTTTATCAGTAAAAACCATTCGTTATTATGATGATTTGGGTTTAATTAATGCGGTTAAACGCACCCAAGGAGGGTTTCGCTTATTTGAGGAGAGAATTACCGTTATCCGTTTGCAATTTATTCGCCAAGCAAAAAGTTTAGGTCTGAGTTTAAATGAAATTCGGGAGTTTCTGAAAGTGCGCGATCGCGGTGAGTTACCCTGTCATGATATTAAGGATAAATTAAATGATAAAGTAGATCAAATTGAGGAACAAATTCAAGCATTAAAACATCTACAACAGCAGATCAAATTACTCTTAGCAGGGGCAGATCCCATTTTAGAAACGCCACCTGATGAGCGAGTTTGTCCGATTATTCAACCTGAAGATTATTAATACTGTTTGTTGAAAATTTCCCTCTAAATCCCCTATAGCCCCCCGATGATTGGGGGAATAAGGAGCGTGTGTAGTGCCAATTCTTATACTATTTCTAAGAAGTTAAGTTACAGTTTATCCCCCCAACCCCCCTTTGAAAGGGGGGCTTGAGTGGATCGGTGTGTAGCGCCAATTCTTAGAAATAGTCTAACGAGTTATCCTGATCAAATTTGAGGAGTGACGAATGAGAAAAAATATAATACTATCCATGATCATTAGTGGTGTTGTTGTTAGTAGTTATGTCCCGATAAAAGCCCAAGAACCACCAGAAGCAGAATCTTCTGTTCGTCAACAATACCGCCAATTAATTACTAAAAACCTTGCCAAAAACCTTGCCCGTCAAGCGGCAGAACAAGAAAATGGGGGCTTAGGTGAATATCGCGCGGAACCCGCAATGCACGGACCGGTTGCTGAAACTAATCATGAAGAAATTGAAGATGGCGTTTGGCTATTTACGATCAGAGGAAGGGAAGTTGATTCTGAAGAGTTTACTATGGAAACCGTGGTGAGAGTCGATCAAGAAGGAAATGTGACGGTGGAAAGTAATGAGGAGATTGAATAATCATGAAAATGAAGTCTTTAGTGGTTAGCCTCTCGGTGGGGTTAGGGGTGATTTTATCGAATTATGCTGCCCTTGCGGTTCCCTTAGAAAAAGTATCAACTGAAGAGTTACCAGAAGAAGTGGGATTAGATACTTATTGGGAGGAGAGAGACGCTTTAATTGAGGCGATTAATCAGAGTCTGCGCTATTTGCAAAAACCCAGTGCGAAAGAGGCTTATGAGGATTATCCAGTAGAAGGGGTAACGCGCGATCGCGTTTATGAATCTCTTCTCCGTTTTCGGGAATTAGTCCAAAATGCTTCCTCTTCTCAAGCCCTAGCAGAAGCAGTGAGAGAGGAATTTGCCTTTTATCGGGCGGTGGGAGAAGATGATGAAGGAACTGTTCATTTTACTGGTTATTTTGAACCGATTTATGAAGCAAGTCTCACCCGAAATGAAGAATATCAGTATCCCCTTTACGAACGTCCCAGTGATTTGGAAGATTGGGAATCTCCTCACCCCACTCGCGCTGAGTTAGAAGGAAAGGACGGAAAGGGGGAAAATAGCCCTCTCGCAGGGAAAGAAATTGCTTGGTTGCGCGATCGCCTAGAAGCGTTTTTAATCCATATTCAAGGGTCAGCACAGCTAAAATTAGACAATGGCGAGACGATAACGGTTGGCTATGCGGGGAAAACCGATCATTCCTTTACCAGTATTGGCGGTGAGTTAGTGGAAGATGGGAAATTTGAACGGGATGAAATTTCCCTCCCGAAATTAATCGCATATTTTGAAGACAATCCCAAAGAATTAGACACTTATATCCCACGCAATGAAAGTTTTATTTTCTTCCGAGAAACAGGGGGGGCAAAACCGAGTGGAAGTTTAGGGGTTCCTGTCACCGCTAATCGCGCGATCGCGACAGATAAATCCCTAATGCCACCCGGGGCTTTAGCTTTGATTCATACTCGGTTTCCCAAAATTAATGACAACAATGAGATAGAAACCCCTGTAGTGAGTCAGTATGTTTTAGATCAAGATACTGGAAGCGCGATCACAGGGCCAGGGCGTGTCGATCTCTTTTTAGGAACAGGGGAAGATGCTGGTCGTCGCGCTGGAATGGTTGATTGGACAGGAGAACTATATTATTTGCTTTTAAAAGACTCCACCCCCTAACCCCCTCCCCTGCATTTATACTTATCAGAAAATCCGTTAAGATAGCAGGGCTAGAGAAAAAGGAGCGTTTACATTGACCTCAATCGTTTATTCACCGACCAACAGCGAAACTAAAATCGAACTTCCTCCATTACCAAAACAGCGTCCGTTGTTATTAATCGGTCATGGAACAAAAGACGAACAAGGACGACAAACTTTTATTGACTTTGCCGAGGCTTATCAAGAGTTAGATCCTTCTCGCCCAGTTATTCCGTGCTTTTTGGAATTAACCACTCCCACCATCCAAGAGGGAATCACTCAAGCGGTGGAACAAGGTTATACTGAGTTCTCAGCATTACCCATTCTTTTATTTGCCGCTAGACATAATAAATTTGATGTCACCAATGAACTCGATCGCGCCCGAGAAATTTATCCCCAAATTAGCTTTAATTATGGGCGGCATTTTGGCATTACCCCCAGTATTCTAGACTTGTGGCGCGATCGGTTAGCCCAACTGGATCAACCAGAAAATAACCCGAATAATATTCCTCGTTCCGAAACCGTTTTATTATTTGTAGGACGCGGATCCAGCGATCCTGATGCCAATGGCGATGTTTGTAAATTAGCCAGAATGTTGTGGGAAGGAAGTGGTTATAAAACAGTAGAAACCTGTTTCATTGGCATTACCCATCCTCGGCTAGAAGAAGGTTTCCATCGCGCCCGCTTTTATCAACCGAAACGGATCATTGTTCTTCCCTATTTCCTCTTTACAGGGGTATTAGTGAAAAAAATCTTTGATATCACTGCTCAACAACAGGAACAATATCCTGACATTTCCATGACTTGCTTGCCAGAAATGGGCATTCATCCCAACCTGTTAAGAGTATTGCGCGATCGCGAAATTGAAACCCAAACTGGAGAAGTCAAAATGAACTGCGAAATGTGCAAATTCCGTTTAGCAGCGGTTTCAGGAGATAACAGTCATGGGCATAGCCATGATCATGGACACCATCATCACCACCACGATCATGATCATGAACCAGTTGATCCTTATGCCGATGTTGAACAATATCATAATAAAATTTGGCAAGCTCCTTGACTTCTCCACGGGTTAAAACCTCGTGGATTCTAAAAGGTGGCTTCGGATCA
>JBKHER010000123.1:0-7790 GCA_046540715.1 Halothece sp. | reverse complement strand
TACCTGATAAATTTCTTTTCCTGACCAAAACATCAGTTATTTGCTCATCATCGACGTAGGCTAATCCAATGAGCGAATCTTGAATGGGCTTCACAATATTGTCGACATCCATGCCAACCGTGTCATAAAAGTAAGTAATTTGTAGCATAATAAAACCGATTGCAGTTTTTTGTTCTGGTAACCAGTATTGCTCAGCTTCTTGTCGTACTATTCTTTTCCATTCTTTAAGACGCTCTTTTCTGCGAGTCTGTTGTGAGACTGGCGGTCCATCTACGATAAACTCAAATTGAATCAATACATTTATATTTTTTTTAGGAACACTTTCTTAACAGATGGAATCGGTTGATCTTGGGAAAGTTATCTTAACCATGGTAGTGAATTACCCACACTCAATTTCTACGAAATGTGAGTGGGGCTTCTCAGCAGCACCAGCTTTCGCTTCGGTTCGTGACTGAGCTTTACTACCGACGGAAATCCCTGCCGCCAACTTGCTATTATTTATTGCGATGTTTTTGATATTTATTGCTGCGTTTTGATCACGGCCCATTGTTAAACCGCAATGAGGACAATTATGGATTCTTTCTGATAACTTTTTCGGAACTTTCTTACCGCAACCTGAACAATTCTGTGAGGTATTTTTGGGGTTTACTTCTATTGTTAACTGCCCAGCATTTTCGGCTTTGACAGCTAATCTACTTAGAAATGTTCCCCAACCAGCATCATAAATTGATTTGGCTAGTTTGGTCTTAGCAAGTCCCTTAATGTTGAGCTTTTCATGGGCGATAACATCTCCTTTACTGAGGATTAATTTAATGGTGTTAAAGTGGAAATCTTTTCTCTGTCTAGCAACTTTTTGATGATGTTTTCCTAGTTGCTTAACTGCTTTTAGACGACGATTACTACCTTTCTGACGACGAGAGACTTTCTGTTGTAACTTTTTAAGTCTGTCTTGTCCTTTTCGGTAGTATTGAGGAATTTCTACTTTCTCTCCTTCAGAAGTCACCAAAAATTTCTTTAACCCCATATCAATCCCTACTGTATTTTCTGTAGTAGGGGCGATGTCTATAGTTAATTCTGGGACTGAAGTATCTTCTAAGGAAAGAGTCAGATAATAGCCGTCAGCTTTCTTAGTTATCTGAGCAGTTTTGATTTTGAAACCATCAGGAATTGGACGATGTTCGACAAATTTAACCGTGCCAAATTTAGGGAGAGTGATATAACCATTTTGAACACAGTTTTCTTTAACCTGTGGAAACAAAATTGTTCGATATCTTCCTTTCCCCTTGAATCTTGGTTTACCTGATTTTTTCCCATTTTTATCACCTCCCAACCAACGTTGAAACGCCAAATCAACTCTCTTGACGCAGTCTTGAAGGATTTGAGATTGAATCTCTCTATACCATGGTCGGTCTTTCTTGAGTTGAGTTAAACTTTGCTTTTGAGAATAGAAGTTTGGACGGTCGGTTAATTCAGGAAGATGACAAATTAAAGGACAAGAGTTAACAGCAGTTCGATGAGTCTCCCACCAATCAAAACGTTGACCTAACAAGTAATTATATTGACAACGCAACATCTCTAGCCATTTTTCAATTTTGGCTATTTGTTCCTTGTCAGGTTGGAAGCAATATTGATAGGAAACTCGCATGGTGTTAACTATTTATCTTGTGTTAGGTTAATAATAACATATAACTTTCATGTTGACATTAATCCATGAAACAAATCACCATAAGATGTACTGAGGAAGAACATCAGCAACTTCTCTCTTACTGTAAACATAAAGGAAGAAGCCAGAATGAAGTAATTAGAGAAGAAATAAGAAAATTATCAATCTCAGGGGTATTGAACCCCCTCGATTGATGGCGATTCATGAGGGGCTGTCATCTGAGGAAACCTCAGATGTTTATACGCCCCGTCTAGCGACTAAGCCTAACGGCTGTAGTCGTAGGATTCTCGCCTATTTTGCTAAATTTTTTCCCCACGCGGTGGCACTAACTTACGTTTTTCTAGTGTCCCTTCAATATTTTCTAACGGAGCTAAATCCTTTTCTGGAAGCGGAAACTGAGGCTGATTAATCGGTAATTCTTCTTTTTCGAGGAAACTAAACGCTTGGCGAAACTCCCGAGGAGACACTTGTAAGGGTGCTTGAAAATGACAAGGAATCAATCTTTCAAAATGCCAACTGACGAGTAAATTTGCCCATTTAATGGTTTCTCTTGGGGCGCGGTTGAGAATTAAGGTTCGTAGAATGGGAGCCACTAATAATCGTCCATTGCCTTGTAATTGATCAAATGACGCTTGCCAATGGGATTTCCAATGAAAAGGATATAAGCCATAGTAGGCTTTTTTAGAGCGATCTGGGGATTGTTTTGCCTCTTGTAAGGTTAAGTTCCATGTGGGAACTTCTAACGCCTCAGGTTGGAAATAAGTGGCAAATAAACAAATCCGTTGCCACCCTTTTACCCGATTTTCAGGAGTATCTTCAATTTTTTCTAGCGCATTATCCCTAGCATGAAAGAGAAGCGGATAGGGATCAAGTTGGACACTTTCAGGGGGAGTTTTCGGGATAGAAATGACACTATCCGTAACAAGAGCAGTGCTAGAAGGTTTATGAAAGATCGCTACCTCCCCAAATGACCCTAAACCCAGTTTAATCGGGCCAAGGATGGCATAGTCAAATTCTTCGCCAAAGGGGTGATCTTCATAGGGTTGAGGCAAAGTATAAGTGCGTTTGGGGGGAAAACCTAGCCAACTCAAAGGAAGGTTAATCGGAAAACTCCACTGTTGCGGGGCGATATAAACTTTTGCCTTGGGAAACTTTCTCGCAAAGGGGCCGACAAACACTTTATGCTCTAAGCCTGAGATGGTAGGAAGAACAATATACTTGACTTCCCCATGTTCGGCTTCTAATTCTCTGACTAGCCTAATACATTCTTCCGTGGGGGCAACTGGGGCATAAACCAGCAATCCTCCTGCTTCTAGCCGAATAATGGTCATGCGAATCGGAACCACCACATAGAAAATTCCCTGCACTTGGTCAAATGTCCAAATGGTATTTTTAAGGACTTCTTGACGCAGGGTGCGACGTTTTCCGTAAGGATAGATGGGAAGGACTGGCCAATACCGCCAGAGAATGTCACGTTGCTTCATTTCGCTTTAGATGCCGAGGGAAGAGAAGGTCTGCCATTATTGTTGCTATTATTAGTAGGCTCAGATTGATCTTGCAACGCGATGTTACGAATAAACCGCGCGATCGCCTTTTCTGTTAGTTTACCAACAATTTTTTGTCCCATCTGTTGGGTTTCCGGTTTTGATAACACCTTCGGAACTAATGGTACAATTCGCATCGGATCAAAGCCTGGAGTATCTCTTAAAATTTCAATAATGTTTTGGATATGTTCAAGATTTTGATTATTTTCTCCTAATTGGGGAGGGGCTTCGTTAACCGCTAATCCTACTTGTTCTCTTAGGGAGGATGAGAAGTTATAAAAACTGCGTTGCCCGTAAACATCAATGGCTTTTACCAACTCATCCACAAGGCGTTCTCGAATAAATTTACCGCGATCGGAGAATAAAAAGTCTAGAGCTTGATCTAAGACTTTCTCAAAGTCGTAATCTTCAGAGTTACGGGCGTTACGCAGTAAGTTTTCTAACCGGTTCCAACGGAAACTGCCCTCTCTAAATAATAAATCCTTTAACGATTCTCTTAATTCTGGAGCGGGATCAATTAAGAGGCGTTTTGCCACATAGGGATAGGCTTTACTAAGAACTTTAAAGTTGGGATCAATGCCAATGGCAATTCCTTCTAGCGTCACTAAAGAGCGGATAATGAGGGCATAATAGGCGGGAACCTGGAACGGAAACTCGTACATTACCCCCGACATTTTGTCAGTAATGCTTTTGAAGTTTAATTCCGCAACACTTGCCCCGAGAGCGTTTTCAAAAACACTGGCTAACGCTGGAATAATCGGTTCTAAGTCCGTATCTTCTGAGAGAAATTCTAGCTGCACATAGTCTTGGGCGAGGGATTCAAAGTCACGGTTAACCAGATGAACCACCGCTTGGATCAACCCATATCGTTGATAGGGTTTGATTTCACTCATCATACCAAAATCAAGATAGGCTAGCCGCCCATCAGACATAGCGAGAAGGTTGCCAGGATGAGGATCAGCGTGGAAAAACCCATATTCTAAAAGTTGCCGTAGCGAACATTCTACCCCAATTTCGACCAGTCGAGTGGCTTCAATTCCAGCTTCTTGAATCGCTGGTAAGTTGGTCAGCTTAATTCCGGAAATCCACTCCATGGTTAAAACTCGTCGCCCAGTATATTCCCAATAAATTTTGGGAACATAAATATCTTGAATATAGTTGTAGAGTTCTTTAAACCGTTCCGCATTATAGCCTTCATGGGCATAGTTCATTTCTTCAAAAATGCGTTCGGCGAACTCATCCATAATCGCCACTAAGTCGCTGCGGATGCGTTTAATGTTGTTACGGGCAAAAAAGGCAACTTTTCGCAGAATATAAAGGTCAATGGTGATGCGACGGAGAAGATCAGGGCGTTGCACTTTAATGGCGACTTCTTCTCCAGTTTTGAGTTTTCCTTTATAAACTTGTCCCAGAGAGGCGGCAGCAACAGGATTAGGGGAAATTTCGGCGTAGATATCTTTGGGAAGGCTTCCTAATTCCTCTTGGATAAATTGATAGGCAATTTCGTTGCTGAAGGGAGGAAGTTGATCTTGCAGTTGGGCAAGTTCTTCAAGATAGATTGGGGGAACTAAGTCGGGGCGGGTGGAGAGGGCTTGTCCAATTTTAATGTAGGTCGGGCCCAGTTCAGTGAGAATTTCCCGTAATTCAATGGCACGTTTTTGTTCATTTTGGCTAATCCGTCCTCTCACTTTATCGAAAAGAAGCCGCACCCCAAAGGCAGTGCCAGGAAAAATGAGTGCAACTAACCGACGGACCACAGCAAGGGGACGATTTCGGTAGTAGTTATTAATTCTTTCGGGATTATAACGCCACTCGTTGTCGGATAAGGCTTGAGATTGTGGGGGCTGTGATGACTCCACGGCAATCGTTTCCTGAGAGCGGGTTTTCATGGCTTGATTGCTGCTATTGTTTTGGCGACTGGGAGAAACAGTTTGTTGAGTCATAGTTTTAGTGAAACCGACCGACGTGACGTTGTTAAGTATTGTAACAATATTTCGGGAGAGGAGAGAAGCGCGATCGCTCTCTCTTGGGAAAGATTATCTTGGTTTCTTAGGGATAGTTTGCTAGCCTAACCATATCAGATTCGTCCTTAACTTGGTTAATAATTCATCGTTAATAGGAGATATTTATGAGCAATTCCTCTTTGGGTGTCGCAATTGTCGGAACTGGTTTTGGGAAAAAGGTACATCTTCCCGCTTTTCAGATTCATGAGGAAACTAAGCCTGTT
Organism: Halothece sp.; assembly: GCA_046540715.1. Taxonomy (GTDB): domain Bacteria; phylum Cyanobacteriota; class Cyanobacteriia; order Cyanobacteriales; family Rubidibacteraceae; genus Halothece. The sequence goes on along the minus strand of JBKHER010000123.1, from coordinate 2,356 downwards.
GCGGTTTATAATCGCAGTTTAGATAAGGCTCGCGCGATCGCGCAAGAAAATGAGATCCCTCATGCTAGCAATGATCTCAATACCATTCTCTCTCTCCCCGATGTAGATGCAGTGAGTGTTACTACGCCACCTTTTTTACACTATGACATGGCAAAAGCGGTGATTAACGCAGGGAAACATCTCCTTTTAGAAAAACCGCTAAATCTCAATGCCCAACAAACCCGAGAACTTTATCATCTGGCAAAAGAAAAAGGAGTTGTTGCCGCCAGTGACTTTGAGTTTCGGTTTGTTCCAGAATGGCAAATGCTTGCTGAATATCTAGAAAAAGACTACGTCGGGAACAAGCGACTGGTAAAAATTGATTGGTTACTCGCAAGACGGGCGAACCCTGAACTACCTTGGAATTGGTACGCGCAAAAAGACAAAGGCGGTGGGGCATTAGGCGCAGTGGGATCTCATGCCTTTGACTACCTCAACTGGCTATTTGGGGGCATAAATCGCCTCTGTGGGCAGTTATCAACGGCTGTTTCCGAACGCCCAGATCCCCAAGACAATGGGAAACTCAAACCCGTCGATTCTGATGATACCTGTTTGTTGATGTTAGAGTTAGCGGATGGAACCCCCTGTCAGTTAAACATTAGTGCGGCGGCTTATGAAGGACGGGGTCATTGGGTCGAAGTGTACGGCGATCGCGCTACCATTGTTTTAGGCAGTCCCAACCTCAAAGACTATGTTCATGGCTTCCGCTTTTTAACTGCCCCAGCCGGAGAAAGTCTTTCCGAAGTCTTTGTTCCGCAACGATTAGGGTTTCCAAAAGTCTATCAAGATGGACGCATTGCCCCAGTTGTTCGGCTCATTGATCAGTGGGTACAAGCCATTAAAACCAACAAGCCCATGACACCTTCTTTACGGGAAGGGGCCTATTCCCAATTACTCATGGATTTAACCCACCAATCTCACCAACAAAGAGGCTGGGTAGATGTTCCCGATTTTGATAAATTTTTAGGTCGCTAATTTCTCCCCATGGCAACACGAAAAACCCTTACTCTTTCTGAAATTGAACTCTCTTATTTAGAATGGGGGACTCCCGAAAATCCTCCCTTACTCCTCTTACATGGATTAGCCGATCAAGCAGTGGTCTGGTCAAGTTTAGGGGAAACCCTCGCCAGCCAATATCAGATCATTGCCCCTGATCTTCGCGGTCATGGGGAAAGCAGCAAGCCCTGCGAAACTCATTATACATTTGGTGAAATTACCGCCGACTTAGAAGGCTTATGTGAAGCCCTAAATTGCGAAACAATCAGTGTTTTAGGACATTCTTGGGGAGCAAAAGTTCTTGCTTACTGGGCGCAACAGAACCCAGAACGCTTTGATCGTCTGATCTTAGTTGATCCCTTTATTATGGGCAAACTTCCCAGTTGGCTAAGGATTACTTTTCCCATTCTCTATCGGACTCTCTCTACATTTAAGGGGATGGGGCCATTTAAAAGCTATGAAGAAGCCGAAGCCCAAGCCCGTCAAATGGGCAAATTTAAAGCGTGGAATGATCTTCAAAAAAAAGTGTTCCAAGCGAACCTAGAACGTAAATCCGATGGCAGTTGGGGGAGTAAATTCACGATTTCTGCTCGAAATGGCATCTTTAAGGAAGTGATGAAAGTGGATGGGTTAACCTCCTCTTTAAGCATTCCCACGCTTCTCATCATTCCAGAAAAAGGGTTGAACCGCACCCAATGGCAGCTCAAACCTTATCACAAATACTTGCAAAATTTACAAATTAAGACAGTTCCTGGCAATCATTGGGCATTTTTGGGAGAACCTGAAACTTTTAACCGTCAGGTTGCCCAGTTCCTAAATTCCTAACGAAACTTAAATCCGAAAAGAGAACCCCTGCTTTTCCCATAGAGGTTGGGATAGATTAGACTCATATCTTGCACCTCATGAAACAAAATTCAAAACCGTGCTGATATAACCAAGGTTGAAGTAACTCTCTCCTTTTCCAAACAGCGATCGCGCTTTTCTCCTCTTTACAAAACAGCGATTAGGTTATTCAAACACGCTTCCATACCTAGCACACTGAATAAAAAACACTCTGGAGAAGACAAATGAATACTCTTAGATATCAAATGGTTATTGTTTGGTCAGAAGAAGACAACTGTTATCTTGTTCACCTTCCCGATTTTCCTGAACAAACTTATCGCACTCATGGAAACAGCTACGAAGAAGCAGCTAGAAATGGTCAGGAGGTGTTAGAACTTCTACTGGAAGCAGATGGTTTGCCCTTACCGACACCTAAGTCAACTGCTGCTTAGAAAGACAAATGCTAATTATCAACCTGATCGCGCCTCCTTCCCCTTTC
>JBKHER010000122.1:0-7842 GCA_046540715.1 Halothece sp. | reverse complement strand
AGTCATTCCAAATAAAAACCATCAAGCTGAGAGTGGGAGCATCTTGCTCCCTAGTAGCGACCGAGACGGTCGCATTACGGAAAATAATTGGAATAACTATATATATTCTTGTAGGGCTTTTACATCTAATGATCCTGACTGTAAGGCCCGAATCGCTGCCACATTTGCCTTAGCACCGGCAATTGTCGTTACCATGGGAATTTTATAAGCAAGGGCAGTGCGTCGAATCAGTTGCCCATCGGTTTGGGCTTCTTGTCCAGTGGGAGTATTAATAATAAGTTGGATATTGCGGTTTTTAATGGCATCTAACACATGAGGGCGACCTTGATGCAGTTTCAGCAGTAATTCGACTTCTAACCCTTCTGCTTCTAAGGCAGCTTTTGTCCCTTCGGTGGCGAGAATTTTAAACCCTAATTGAATAAAGTCTTTCACAATGGGAATCAACAGTTGTTTATCCCGATCATTCGTAGAAACAAAGACTGTTCCTGATAAGGGTAAGCGTTGACCGGCGGCTAATTCGGCTTTAGCAAAGGCTTTTCCAAATTCATAATCAATCCCCATTACTTCCCCAGTAGAACGCATCTCAGGGCCAAGAATGACATCGGTTTCAGGGAATTTATCAAAGGGAAACACGGCTTCTTTCACCGCAATATGTTTCGGTTTAGGTTCCGTGGTGAAGTTTAATTGAGCAAGGGTTTTCCCTGACATGACAAGGGAAGCAAGTTTGGCAAGGGGAAATCCTGTGGCTTTGGAGACAAAGGGAACGGTACGGGAAGCACGGGGATTGGCTTCGAGGATATAAACGGTGTCTCCTTGTACTGCAAACTGGATATTCATTAAGCCCACGACTTTTAAGGCTTTGGCGAGTTGGGCGGTTCCTTTACGGATGGTGTTAATGACGGTTTCATCAAGGGAGACATAGGGAAGAGAACAAGCCGAGTCTCCTGAGTGAACTCCTGCTTGTTCAATATGTTCCATAATGCCACCGATGACCACGTTTCCTTCTTGATCCGCGATCGCGTCCACATCCACTTCGATCGCGTTTTCTAAGAATTTATCAATCAAAATCGGGTGTTCGGGTTCCACCTGCACCGCAAAACTCATATAATGCTCTAATTCTTGGTCAGAATAGACAATTTCCATGGCCCGACCGCCCAACACATAAGACGGACGCACCACCACGGGATAGCCAATTTTGCCCGCAATAACCAAGGCTTCATCATAACTCCGTGCTAACCCATTCGGCGGCTGATCAATGACTAATTCTCGTAAAATCTGTTCAAAGCGTTGTCTGTCTTCAGCAATATCAATGGAATCGGGAGAGGTTCCCCAAATTTTTGTCGGAATCGTATCTTGATGGCGATGTAAATAATCTTCGAGAGAGACGGCTAATTTTAAGGGAGTTTGCCCGCCAAATTGAATAATAATGCCCCGAGGACGTTCCACAGCAATAATATTAAACACATCCTCTCGGGTTAATGGTTCAAAATAAAGGCGATCGCTGGTATCGTAATCGGTAGAAACGGTTTCTGGGTTGGAATTAACCATGATGGTTTCGTAACCCGCTTCTCCCAGAGAAAACGAGGCATGACAGCAACAATAGTCAAATTCAATGCCCTGTCCAATGCGATTGGGCCCACCGCCTAAAATCATGACTTTGGGCTTTTCGGAGGGAATAACTTCTGACTCTCCCTCTTCATAGGTGGAGTAGTAATAGGGGGTAAAGGCTTCAAATTCGGCGGCGCAGGTATCCACCATTTTATACACAGGGAAAATATTAAGTTCTCTTCGCTTTTGTTCCACGTCTGCTTCCCGAGTCTGGGTAGCAAAAGCAATTTGATAATCACTAAATCCGAGTTGCTTAATTTCCCGCATTTGAGGCGCGGTAATTTCCTGTAAGGGGGTTGCTTTGAGGAAGTCTTCTCCTTCAGCAATTTCTTGAAGTTTATAGAGAAACCAAGGATCAATGTGGGTTAACCCATGAATCTCTTCTACACTCATCCCTAATTGAAAGCCGTGGCGGATACTGAAAGCGCGATCGGGGGTGGCGGTGCGTAAACTCGCCTGAACTTGATTGAGAGAAGGTAATGCTTCTTCTTTGTCACATCCCCATCCCATACGACCAGTTTCGAGGGAACGTAGGGCTTTTTGGAAGGATTCACAGAAAGTGCGCCCAATTGCCATGGCTTCCCCCACAGACTTCATTTGCGTGGTTAAATGGGGTTTTGAGCCCTGGAATTTCTCGAAGGTAAAACGAGGGATTTTAGTCACCACATAATCAATGGTGGGTTCAAAGGAAGCGGGAGTCTTTTTCGTAATATCGTTGGGAATCTCATCAAGGGTATAGCCAACGGCTAATTTGGCAGCAAATTTAGCAATAGGAAAGCCTGTCGCTTTGGAGGCTAAAGCAGAAGAACGGGAAACACGAGGATTCATTTCAATGACCACGACTTCCCCATCGACTGGGTTAACCGCAAACTGAATATTGGATCCTCCAGTTTCTACCCCAATTTCGCGGATAATTTGTTTCGAGTAATCCCGTAGGCGTTGGTATTCTTTATCGGTGAGGGTTTGCGCGGGTGCGACGGTGATAGAATCCCCAGTATGAACCCCCATGGGATCAAAATTCTCAATGGAACAAATAATGACCACGTTATCAGCAAGATCGCGCATTACCTCTAACTCGTACTCTTTCCAGCCTAAGAGAGAGCGTTCAACGAGAATCTGAGAAACGGGACTGGCATCTAGTCCAAGTTGGGCTTTTTCTTCAAATTCCTCTTGATTATAAGCAATACCGCCGCCACTTCCTCCAAGGGTATAGGCGGGACGAATAATAATCGGATACGTTCCAATCTCTTGTTGCGCGATCGCGCGAGCTTCTTCTAAACTACCAGCAATTCCCGACGGACACACGGGAATATTAATCCGTTCCATGGCTTGTTTAAATAGCTGGCGATCTTCAGCCATACTAATTGCTGGCAATTTTGCGCCAATTAAATCTACATTATAGGCTTCTAAAACCCCAGCATTAGCTAAATCCACCGCCACATTTAACGCCGTCTGTCCTCCCATCGTCGGTAAAAGCGCATCTGGGCGTTCTTTAGCAATAATTTTTTCTACTACGTCAGGAGTAAGAGGTTCAATATAAGTGCGTTCCGTCGTTTCTGGGTCAGTCATAATGGTAGCTGGGTTAGAATTGACCAGTACCACATCATAGCCTTCTTCTCGCAGGGCTTTACAGGCTTGCGTTCCCGAATAGTCAAACTCACAGGCTTGTCCAATGATAATGGGGCCAGCACCTAGAACTAGAATTTTTTGGAGATCGCTGCGACGGGGCATATTCCCTAATAGTGAGTGTAATCTTTTGGTCTCTATAATTTTACCCCCCATAAGTCCACTCATCCTATAGGGGGCAAAACCTTGATTGATTTTAAACTCTTGATTTTTTCTTTAAATTAGCTTTTAGAGCCTTTGAGGTAAGCTAACATCGTATCGGCATCAGACACTTCAAACGGGTCAGTGGGACAATTATCTTGATAGTCTGGCTCAATGAAAATCTTTTCAATTTTACAATCATTGACCACCATCGAATAACGCCAAGAGCGCATTCCAAAGCCGAGATTTTCTTTTTCTACCAGCATTCCCATTTTACGAGTAAAATCGCCATTGCCATCAGGAAGCATAAAGACTTTTTCTGCACCCTGTTTTTTCGCCCATTGGAACATAACAAAGGCATCATTAACGGAGAGACAAATTACCTCATCAATGCCTTGAGCGCGAATTTCATCATATAATTCTTCATAGCGAGGCAAGTGAGTGGAAGAGCAAGTAGGCGTAAAGGCGCCAGGAAGTGCAAATAAAACTACTCGTTTCCCACCAAAAATGTCTTGAGTGGTGCGATCTTGCCAACGGAAGGGGTTTTCTCCACCGACAGATTCATCACGGACACGGGTCCGAAACACGACATCAGGGATAGTTTGTTCAACAGCGACACTCATTAGCTTTTTCCTTGGTAATTCAACTTAACAATTGCTACTATATCGTGCTTAGAGCCTTGATCCAAGAGGGGTTAAGCAGAATCCTCCTCTAGAGAGAGTCATTTATTTATCCTTTGTCATTCGTAGCCCAATAACTAATAACCAATAACCAATAACCAATAACCAATCCCTTATGTTTTTATTTTTCTCCAAATTACTACCCTTATTTGTTTACCCTCTCGGATTGGCAAGTCTTTTTTTGCTAGGGGGCTTGATTATTGCTTGGAAGCACCCTCGTTTTGCTTTATTTCCCATGGGAATTGCTTTGGGATTAATTCTTATTTTTAGTAATGCTTGGGTGAGTTCATGGTTAACACAATCTTTGGAATGGCAATATCTTGCTAATGAAGAATTACCAGAAACAGAGGCAATTATTTTATTAGGAGGGTCAACTCAAGCCCCAATTCCCCCACGGAATACGGTGGAAATTAACGATTCCGGCGATCGCGTTTTCTATGCGGCTCATCTTTATAAAGAGGGAAAAGCCCCCATTATCATTGCCACTGGCGGAGGTATTTCTTGGTTAGGCAAAACTATCCCTGAAGCGAGTAATATGAAACAATTACTGGTAGCAATGGGGGTGCCACCTTCAGCCGTTATTGAAGAAACCAACGCCCTGAATACCCATGAAAACGCCATTTATACTAAGAAAATTTTAGACAAAAAAGGGATTGAAAAAGCTCTATTAGTGACCTCTGCTTTTCATATGCCACGCTCCGTATTAACATTTAAAAAACAAAACATTAATATTATTGTTGCCCCTACCGATTTTTCAATTACGAAACAGCATTGGGAACAATTACAAAGTACCCCCCAAGCTACTTTAATCAATTCTCTCCCTAGTGCTGGTAATCTCGAACAAACAACCAAAGTGTTAAAAGAATATCTGGGGATTTTTATCTATTGGTTACGAGGCTGGATTTAACTCTGTTCCCTTAACGAATAACAACTCACGGTCTTGATGATAGCACTGGGCAACTTCTAATGAGGTCACCCCTAACAACGATCCAAATTATTATGAACAGGGTTGGCCAGGCTCGAACTGGCGACCTAGCGCTTAGGAGGCGCTTGCTCTATCCAACTGAGCTACAACCCCTTATTGATTCATTAACAATTTAGCATTTTCAATGGCAGTTTTGACTTGCTCAAAACCAGTTCCGCCTTCACTATTTCTCGCAGAAACTACTTGTTTCGGGGTAATGGCGTGATAGATATCTTCCTCAAAAGCAGGGTGAATTTGTTGCCATTCTTCCAGAGTTAAGTCTTTTAAGAGTTTATCTTTTCCTAAACAAGTTCTCACCACTTTTCCCACTAAGTTATAGGCTTCTCGAAAGGGAACGCCTTTGGTGACTAAATAGTCAGCAACATCAGTCGCATTAGAAAAGTCTTCTGTTACTGCCTCACTAAGACGTTGTTGTCTAAATTCTAAGCCTTCTGTTAATAAGATCGTCATGGCTTCTAAACAGGCTTGGGTAGTTTTTACCGCATCAAATAAGCCTTCTTTATCTTCTTGTAAGTCTTTGTTATACGCTAAAGGAAGCCCTTTCATTAACATCAACATTCCTTGCAAACTGCCACAAACACGCCCTGTTTTCCCACGGATTAATTCTGGGATATCAGGATTCTTTTTTTGCGGCATAATACTGGAACCCGTGGCGCAACTATCCTTGAGAGTAACAAAGTTAAACTCTTGAGATGCCCAAAGAATAATCTCTTCACTGAAACGGGAAAGATGCACCATAATTAAACTAGCGCCGTTGAGAAATTCAATGGCAAAATCGCGATCGCTGACACCATCTAAACTATTACGATAAATGCTTTCAAATCCCAATTCTTGAGCCGTATAATGGCGATCAATGGGAAAAGTTGTTCCTGCTAATGCGCCACAACCTAAAGGAGAAATATTGGTGCGTTTGGCTACATCTCCTAACCGTTCCCAATCCCGTTGGGCCATTTCCCAGTAAGCTAGAAGATGATGGGCGAGACTAATTGGTTGCGCCCGTTGTAAGTGGGTATAACCCGGAATAAGGGTTTCGATATGGTTTTGGGCTAAGTTAAGTAAGGCTTGTTGATAATTACGGAGATGGTTGCGAATGTGGGTGATTTTTTCCCGTAAATAGAGGCGAATATCGGTTCCCACCTGATCATTGCGCGATCGCGCGGTATGTAATTTTTTTCCTACTTCCCCAACAATGGTAATTAGGCGATGTTCCACCGCAAAATGCACATCTTCTTCCTCAACGCCTGGTTGAAACTCTCCCTGTTCGTATTCTGCTAAAATCTGCTGTAATCCCTGCACTAAAGTTTCTGCTTCTGTCTCAGAAATAATCCCCGTTTTTGCCAACATTCGGGCGTGGGCGATGGAACCTTGAATATCATAGGGGAGGAGTTCAAGATCAAATAAAATACTGGCGTTAAACTGCGCGATCGCGGGATTTAACGCCGACTCAAAGCGATCACTCCAAGTAGAACCTGATTGTTTCACGATTTTGACCTATATTAAACGAAGCTAGCTACCAGATTGTAACTGTTTGAGCTTTTCTAGGCGACGCTTAAAATAATACTCATCAAGGCGACTATAGTCAAAGTAAAGGGCGCGGTTGAGATGAATCGCCCATCCCCAAATAAAGGCAGCTAGACTCAATGCTTGTAACGAATCTACTTCTAATGGTGTCAGAGAAGCAATACTTTCATAACCGTCTAAAAAGGCTTCTCGAATTTTATGACTACAACCAGCTTGCATCGAGACTTGGCGGAATTTAGCAATATCAAACGCTCGCCAGCCGTAACCGCATTGATCAAAATCAAAGAGCATTAGCTGCTCATCATTGGTAAAATGAGCATTGCCACTGTGCGGATCCCCCCAGCACACTGTCCAATAGGGTGAGGTTTTGGGAAGAGATTCTAACTGTTCTTTAACCTGATCAGCAATGGTAAGCAGCGTGCGTAAATGGTCTCTCTGTTTCTCTAAAAAGGGCGCAATAATCGCGATCGATTCATCGAGGATAAAAGAAGGGGTAAGGGGAGAACGTTCACTGCTAGAGGAGAAATTTTGACTCACTTGATGAATTTTGGCAACGGTTTCCCCCAGTTTATGGCTTTGTGTATAATTACAATCTCCAAGGGGAACTGATCCCTGGGCATATTCAAACAGGGCCCCATAGCGAGTCCCTTCGGGGGCTTCCATTTCTAAACAAAGCTCCCCAGTTGTGGTGTGGAGGGGAGAGGAAACGGGAAGCTGATGATAACGGAGAAAGGTAAGAAATTCTAATTCAAAAAGGATTTCTGAGCGCGATCGCCAGTGATAATGAGAAATCCGAAAAATATAGCGATTAATGTTAGTTTCAATCAAATAGATATCACTAAGTCCATGATACCAAAAGCGACAGTTTTTCACCAAACCAATATCATAATGTTTGGCAACTGCGACAGCGACGGCTTCAAGTGCTACAGTCGAGTAAGTGACCTGACACTGGATGCTTGTTCGACAAGCTGATTTAATCGAAGTTTGATTAGACAACGGATTAGCAAAATTTTCGATTCAACTCAACATTCCCCTAGAATTATCTCGGAAATTGAGGCTATAAATTGTATGGGAGACTACAAAATTAAAAATAATGAAATCTGATCAAGCTATCCCCATTAAAGACTGTGGAGAAGCCTTAGTTGCTATCCCCCAAAATATGTTTGCTTTAGAAACTCCTCATCCTTATCAAAAACTGGGTGCGCCCTACGGGAAGGTATCTCCTTTTCAGTTGCGGGAGTCGGTTTTAAGGGGATTACAACAAGCGCAAACCGAACTACA
>JBKHER010000121.1:0-7854 GCA_046540715.1 Halothece sp. | reverse complement strand
GAAGATAAAGCCAAGAATTTAGTGGTTCGCTCAGGTCCTCTCAATGCTAGTAGTAGCAGTCAAGCACAGAGTTGTGCTGAATTAACTCGACTTAATATTGATAATGACTGGTTTACTGTGACCGGTTCAACGGTGCGGAAAAACTTTCAAATTGATGCTGTCGCCACAAACAACAGTGATGTTAATCCAACCGTGAGTACCATTGAGGTGCAACAAGATCGCCAGCTTGAATTTGGAAATAAATGGGGGGCTTGGTTCCGCTACGATATGGAATTTACTCCAGGTCCAGAGTTTAACTGGAATGGCGCAATTCATACAGAAGGATCTTTTATTGTTAATAACAATGGCGGTGGTAATACGACAAGACTAAGGTTAGTGAGTTCTCCTGAATCATGCTTTTACACAGAAGAAGCCTCAGACATTACAGTTGCCGAAATTCAAGATGATAATGGCAATACCGTCTATCAAGGGCAAGTGATGCGTGCTGATACTGATAATGATCAATTCCAAAATGGTGGGGATGTAGAAGTTGATATCTTTCCGGGGACAGGTGAAGCTCCTAGTAACGATACTAATACCCTAGAGCTAGATCTAACACAAGCTGAAGATTCGGTTGATCCTGACAATAACGATAATCCATCTCTCTTTTATCTCGATCCTGTACGTTTGATCAGTGAAGACATTTCTCGCGCTCGTAACCCTGATGATGATAGCAACACCAACGTTCGCGATGAAAATTGGGAAGATAATCCCATACGTGATCGGATTTTTAACCAAAATGCGCGACAGCCCTATGTTGATGACACTTACCGTGCTGATGACCGTTGGGGACCCAAACCACAATATACAGACGACTTAAATGTTACAGCAGCGAATAATGGCACTTTAATTACTGGTGAACCACGTTTAACTGATAATCCCTCTAGCAACGACGCTGAAAATGCAGGTTTAGATGGCTATTGGGAGAGACGGGCTAACTCGGAAGGGTTACGCATTATTGTGGGACAGCGACTTAATTTAGGAAACACAAATGGCTGGGAAGGTAATAATGATGATTCAAAAGACGATGATGATTCAAAATACGATCCCTTATATGACAATGATCCAGAAGAAGATTACTTAGCAGCGGTGCAAGCAGGAGCGGTTTATCACTGGGAAAATCATGACACCTCAACCACTGATCCTGAGCCTGAGCCTGTGGCTTGCCTAGCTTTAACTGGTCATCAAAATGGCGGTGATGATACAACATTCCGTGAAATTGACATTGATGGAACAACTTTCTTAGAAACCAATTTCTTGGAAGGAGTGGGAACTAATGGCTGGGAATTTCCTTTTCCTGATGATTTTCGGACTAATATTGATGATGACACCAGCGACTTGTACCTTGCTCTCAGAAATTTAGCTCACTTTGCAGGTGATCCTGACGGGGCATTTCCTCCTGTTCAAGAGAATGGTGGAGATATCACTCATCCCTTTCCCGAATTGGCAATGTGGGGTAATTTTTCTAATCTCCGTCGCATCATGAATGAGCGGTTAGAAAATGGAGACAACTATAGCGACCTTAGCATTGCAGAGAAAACGACTCTGCAAACCGCTACTTGTAGCTTAGGAATGCTGGCTTATAATGTGGACTTTTTGCAAAGTAAACAAGCAGAGGTTGACGAGAGTGAAACAATAATTGAAGACAAACTCGATGAATTTACAGACCTTAATTGGAATCCTATAGGGAATCAGTTAGTTAATAGCATTGGTAGCAAAGGTGGAAATCCTATAATTGGGAAAGATGGTAAAGTTTGTAAGTCAACTGGAGAAGGGCTCGATCAAGATGGCTGTCCAGAAACAAATCCGAATGAAATTGATGATATTGATAATCCTCTCTCCTATACCAATTACTTCAATCAATTTTCAATTGAAGATTGGATTACCTTTATAAAAAATGGAGGAGTTTCGAACAGTAAAAAACGCATTGAAGAAGTTAGCAATCTTTTAGAGGTATTTAAAGATAATTTACCTAAAGAGTCAGCTACGGAGCTAGCAACGATAAGAAGAGATCGTGAGCTAGGATTTAGAACAGGATTCGGAACACAATTTGGCTCAGATACTGACAACTTTGATCCTGAAACTGGTATATATACAGTTCCAAGTTCATTAGGTCAGGTTAAAAAAGGGAACTCCTATAAAATGGGATGCGATCCAGAATCCAGTAATTTTGGGTTTGATAAACTTGAAAAGATTGGAAATAAAAGAGCTCGTTTTGCATTATCTCTGATTGTTTGTAGTTCTTTATCCTTACCAGAAGAGCCTCGATATCCTTCTCTGTACTATCTCTTTCCTGTTGAGGAACATGACCATGATGGCGATGGAAGTCAGCCTAGTGATGAACGCTACATTGCAAGTAGCTACATTGCCGATATTAATGATGGGTATAACTATCAGGTCGTAGATATTGATAACTTAATTCTCCAGCCAGAAGACTTTGATGATTTTGAACTTCCTACTGCCAGCAGTGGAATTAACCAAATTACTCTTCCTGATGACAGTACACCATCTGTCTCACTACTAGATAAGGCTTTTTACAATCATCGGGAAAATATGACTGTACGGGTTCTTGATATTGACTTGGACTTATTACGGGCTAATCGAGTAGCAGATGACTCCGATAATGACTTCTGGCTGCCAACAGGAGAAGAAAACTCAGGGATTGTCTATGCTTTCCGAGAAGATGCCATTCGTGAAGATGCCATTGCGCGACCTCGAAACAATGACTGGGATGATTGCAATGATGAACAAGAAATAACAGGCATTGATATGACCACTGGTAATGTTTTAAGCGACTTAAGTACCAGCGATGATTGTCGAATGCGCCCAAGTGTTCCTCAAGATCCGCCTCTCAGTGATGTAACCGGTGTCAGTGTTAAACCCGTAGATGGCTATGCTGACCCTGACCGTCGCCCCTATGGTTTCCGATTGAGAAATGGTAGTGAACTGGTTCGGGGAGAATTTAAGTCTAGCTCTAGTGAGAATGATCCGACGGGTTTATCTTTCATTACTGACCAACCATTGTATATTCAGGGCAACTTTAATGAACATACTGAGGAAGAGTTTACTGACAGTGGAAGTAATTTCTACGAACGCTCAAACCTGAATGAAGACTTTGCAACTCCCAATGGGGAAAGCTGGCGAACTGCAGAAATTATTGCTGATGGGATTACTCTTCTATCAGAGTCTGATAACTTTGAACAAGTTGATCAAAATGGAACTAACGATAACCCCGGCTCTAATGGGAATGTAGAAGTAAATGCCATTTTAATCAGTGGTTTAGAACCAACACAGCCCGGAAAATACAATGGTGGAATTCACAACTTTCCGCGTTTCTTAGAAGACTGGGGAACGGTTACTATTCGAGGTTCTTTTATTCAATTAAACTTTAGTAGCTACAGCACGGGTCCTTTTGACCAAGAAAACCTAGACTCTGAAAATCCCAGGAGCTTAAATGCCGGTGTCCGTCTTCCTTACTACGGTGCTCCTACACGAAACTGGGGGTATGATGTGGGCTTGCAATATAAACCACCTGGTCCGGTGGCAGAGCGATTTGTGACTCCTAGTAATGCTCGGACTGAAACTTATCGCGAGTTATCCGTTGATGATCCCTATATTGAAAATTTACTGAACGCCATTAATGATGATGATTAAAGTAAACTTCTTGATCCAAAGCCATGAATCTATTTTTCCTTACTCTCACCCGAAAATTTACCCTTTCCTCTGACTCTGAGGAGGGTCTAACCCTTTTAGAAGTTATCGCTAGTATTGTGATGATTAGTGTGATTTTGGTTGCGATTGCTCCCCCACTACTTCTCACTGCTGCTACGCGAGTAAAAATGCGTCGGGTTTCTCAAGCCCAGTTAATTGCTCAAGAAGAAGTGAATCGCGTGCAGGGAATAATGGCGCGATCGCGCGATGAAAACCTCCCAACAGAAGATGATTGCGATCCAACAGATAGTAGTGATTGCACTTATGTGGGGCTTCCTGAAACCGTTGATAACTTAGAGGACGCTGAGGCCCCAAGTAGTGTTAATAACTTGCGCCGAGTGGATGTGGATAGCGATGGAGAAGATGACTTTTTAGTTCAAACTTTTCGTAATGAAGGAGCGTTATTTTCCGGGGGAGAGGCTAGATGTGAGCCAGCAATTTTTCAGATTGGAGTGCGCGTTTACTCTATTCTTGCCGAAGATAATATCGGAACAGATAAATTAGAAACCGATCGAATTTCTCTACAAATGACCAGCGGGTTACAAGGTCAAACTACGCAACCAATGGCGGTGATTTCTACTGAGGTTAGTCGTAGTGATATGGAACGCTCCCGAGATGCGTATGAGGCTTATCTCGATGATGATGGCATTCCTAGTGGCTGTCCTTAATTTCTATTTTTACCTAGCAAAAGAACCATGAAACCGCTTATTACCCTCCTACAAAATTTAATTCTCAGTAGAAAAGGAAAACCGTTTTCCTCTGGCTTTACCTTACTGGAACTTTTAATTGCCACCGTTATGTCGAGCATTGTCATTTCCAGTTTGCTATATTTCATGATCGATATTGTCCGAACCAATGCAGCGGAAACAGCCCGAAAAGATACCCTGCAAGATATGCGACGGGCGCTGGAATTTATTACGGATGACTTAAAAGAAGCAACTTATGTTTATACAGGTGATCAGTTAGAAGATCGTGATATTAATGCTGATGCCAATGATGGTATTTTAGATATTTTAGATATTGATGATGAGTTAAAGCCGATTTTAGTTTTTTGGAAATTAGAGGATGTTCCCTATACTGAGGGAGATAGTCTTCCAGATGATTGTAGTGCAGAAGAAGTCCAGGCAAATGAACAAGTCTGCGAAGAGTTATTAATTTCCCAGCGCACTTATACCCTTGTGGCTTACGTCCAAGATAATAACCCTAGCGATAAGTGGGGAGGAAAGTCGATTATTCGACGTTATCAGTTACGGAAATACTTTAACAGTGATACTCAACCCTTGAATACCTTGGAACAAAGGCCAGGCTATATTGATCCAGTAAAAGAGAGTAGTTTTGCTAATTGGCCCTATGATGATGGGAATCTTCCCTCGGACTATACTAATCCTACAATTGATAGAAGTCATACCAAGAATCCGCCTCTAGTAGATTTTGTTGATTTTCCTGATGAAAATGAAGATGAGGATGACGATGACGATGACTTTTTAAGGGAAGATGTAAGTTGTCTCGATGGCTATAACCGCACGCCACAAGACCAAGCTGAAGACGAGACAGATCCGAGTAGATCTAGTAGTTTCTATGCTTGCGTGGAAGAAGCAGATACTGAAGATGAGGATGACATAGCGATTCCAGCCAATAATGCAACTGTGATTGTTAATCTCCGAGGGAACCCAGATGGACGAGTTAGTTTCGATTTAAGCGATTCGACTCCTCTTCCCACTCTGAACTCTAGCGTTGTTTTACGGGGAAGTAACCGCTAATTAATGATGATTGAACCAGTCAAGGAGAAGCAATTGAAAAAGCAACCTCTTATTCACCGTCAACAAGGATTTACGCTATTAGAAGTTCTCGTGGTAACGATTATTATTGGGATTCTAGCCGCGATCGCTACCCCAAGTTGGTTTAGTTTTTTACAGCGTCAACGCCTCAATACCGCTACTAATGAAGTTTTTCAGGGCTTACGGGAAGCTCGAACTCGTGCTAAACGAGAACAAACTACTTGGCAATTTACTGCACAACAAGACGGAGATGAATTCAGATGGCGAGTTGATCAGAGTAACAATTTCAGTGATTTTAATGAGGTCTGTAATCAAGACACAGGATGGCAAACTGTCGATTCTCGCATTGACATTGATACGGATTTAACGAGTTTTTTTACTCCTAAGGATAGTGATAATTGCTGGCAAGTACGATTTAATGAAAAGGGAAGAGTAAGTAGCCCTCTTGGTCAAATTACGTTAAAGACAGAAAATCTAGATGCTCGAAAATGTATTATTGTCTCCACAGTTTTAGGGGCAATGCGCGAAAATAAAGATGACAAATGCGAGTAAAGCAATAGGTAATGAGTAATTTTATCGAAGAAGTCTCAGTAGAAGAATTCGCGATCGCGCTAGAAAACCATTCCCCAGAAAATTTGCAACTCATTGACGTGAGAGAACCGCAAGAAGTGGAAACTGCCGCGATCGCGGGCTTTAAGAATCTTCCCCTCAGCGAATACGAACAATGGTCCGATCAAATTCACCAGCAATTTGACGCGGAAAAAGAAACCTTTGTGATCTGTCATCACGGTGTTCGTTCCGCCCAAATGTGTTATTGGTTAAAACAACAGGGATTTAGTAACGTTAAAAATATTAGTGGTGGGATCGATGCTTACAGTCGCGCGATCGACCCGTCGATTCCCCGTTATTAATTCCTGAGTTTCCCATTCTCACTATTTCACAACCTTAAAACCATGCGCTTAAAAGAACGTCATCAGCATATTCTGTCAGCAACCATTCGTCATTATGTTGCCACAGCCGAACCGGTGAGTTCTAAAACTTTGGTCAACGAGTATGATCTGACAGTGAGTTCTGCCACGGTTCGTAATGCCATGGGATGCCTAGAAAAAGCAGGGCTACTCTATCAACCCCACACTTCTGCCGGGCGCATTCCCTCTGACTGGGGATATCGTACCTATGTGGATCAAATCATGTCCCGAGATCAAACCATGCGCCGTCAACTCGATCATCTCTTGAGTCATGCCATTAAAGAAGAAGTGGGGAGTTTAGAAGCCCTCCTTTATGGCGTAGCGCAATTATTAGCAACCTTGAGTGGTTATATTGCTTTAATTACCCTTCCCCAGCAAGATACCTCTCGTCTGCGCCATTTACAATTATTTCCCGTGGATAGTCAGCACATTATGCTGATTATTATTACCGATACCTATCAAACCCAGTCGGGATTAATTAATCCACCGCCGAGAATTGCCAAAAAACTCGCTTCTGGGGAAGGAGTCGAAGAGGAATTAGAATTACTCTCCAATTTTCTGAATCGAAAACTAGAAGGTCAACCCTTATCGGAATTAGCAACCTTAAAAGTCGAAGATTTAGAAAAAGAATGGAAACAAGATCGAGAATTTTTAGCGCAAATTTGCCAGAAACTGACTCAACGCTCTCAAAATCACCCTTCTTCTCAGATTTTAGTCCGAGGGATTTCGGAAGTCTTACGCCAGCCTGAATTTTCCCAATTACAACAAGTGCAAACCCTCTTACATCTTCTAGAAGCAGAACAAGATCAATTATATTCCCTCATTTTTAATTTAGTTGAACCCAGTGATAACCAGAAGAAAGTGAGAGTGAGAATTGGTTCTGAAAATCCCCTTGAACCCATGCAAATTTGTAGTTTAATTTCTGCTGATTATTATCAAGGAGAATTCTTAGCAGGGAGTGTGGGGTTAATTGGTCCCACTAGAATGTTATACGAAAACGCGATCGCGCTAGTTGAGGTCGCCGCCGATACCCTTTCCGAAGCCTTAACCCATATTCATCAGTGAACCAAGAAAAATCCCCCGCCAGTAGCGAGGGAAAAGCCATGTGAAATATCTTAATCGTTGCTAAAAATGAACTAGCTTAACGATCTCTTTAGCCCCCATTTCAAAGGGGGGGTTATATGAAATATCTAAATGTTTGCTACAAATGGATCAGGGAGAGGGGGAGACAAGGTGACAAGGTGAAGGGATTTGTCATGTGTAGCATGAATTAATCAATTTCATATTAGCTTTTTAAAAATGGTATAGCAATCCTAAATCAGTTGTACCCCCCTTCAATTCCCCCCTTTAATTCCCCC
>JBKHER010000120.1:0-7886 GCA_046540715.1 Halothece sp. | reverse complement strand
TCTGTTGTTGTTGTAAAGTGGTTGTCATATTGGATATAAGTCCGTTAATGAATGATGTGTATGATTAAGCGTTTCTATTTAACGCTATGAATCTAATATAAGACAGTTATTTCGATTTGTAAAGTTTTTTAAGATTTCTCTATCTTAAGGATTAGCCGGGGGGCCATTGGAAAGAACGACCGCCGAGAATGTGTAAATGGAGATGATCAACGGTTTGACCCGCCTTTGAGCCATTATTGATAACGACACGGTAGCCATTGTCTAACCCAGCTTGCGCCGCTACTTGTTTAACAATTAGTAATAAATATCCGAGAAGGTCTTGATCTGCTTCTTCTGCTGCGGCAATTTGAGGAATAACTTTTTTGGGAACCACAAGGATGTGAGTGGGAGCTTGAGGATTAATATCTTTAAAGGCGATCGCGCGATCGTCTTCATAGACAATATCGGCTGGAATTTCTCGGTTGATTATTTTGGTAAAGATCGTGTCACTCATTTTAGCGATTAGAAAGGTGATTACCGTTAAGATTCATTATCTCATTTTCCTCCGAAATTAGAGTTGTCACTTTTGGGAGAGGCTATAGAATCTCTCGCCTTTTTATACTTATTATTAAGTAATTTAAAGTTTGTTGAACTCATTGCTAGTTGCATAGCCCTTAATCCCTCTAAACATGAGAGGATCAAAAGTAACAGCTAATTAAAGCGAGCTTACCCTCAAATTCTTATGGAAACTGTACGATTCACCAGCTCTGAGTCTATTAATCTCAGTGTCCCTCAAGAAAATACTCCCATTCAACATTATCTGCGTCAACCGCAACGCCTAGTTAGCGCGATCGCGAATCCCAAGTTAATGACGCAATTATCGGAGAATCGGTTTCACTTGAAAATGCGCCCTCTAAACTTTCTGGATATGTATCATTTTCAGCCTTCCGTTGTTTTAAAAGTGGTGGCTGATAGTAATGGTACGGTTACGCTCACTTCAGAAAGTTGTGAAATTTTAGGGAACGATTACATTAATGATCGCTTTGGGATGAATCTCAAGGGGAAACTGTATCCTGTGGAAAAAAATGGGCAAGTTTATCTTGAGGGTAGAGCCGACTTAAATGTGGATGTGGATTTACCGCCCCCTTTATGGTTGACTCCCCGTCCCATGTTAGAAACGACCGGGAATGGATTGCTAAAAAGTGTTCTGATGCGGATTAAACAGAAGCTGATGAATCAATTGCTTGCGGATTATCGTCAATGGGCGAATCAAGCGACCACAGCCCAACCCACCGAAACCTCTTTCTCTTCTCCGAAAACGGCTTAATATTATTTTTTCTTTGGTGAGGAAAGGACTTGGTAACCGATATCAGTGCGATAATAACAGCTGGAAAATTTAATTTGCGCGATCGCGCTATAAGCCTTGTCCGCTGCCTCTTTTAAGGTATTTCCCAACCCTGTAACTCCCAAGACACGACCGCCATCGGTTAATAACTGTTGCTTATCGGCGAGACGAGTCCCAGCATGAAAAACTAAAACATCCTCTAATTCAGGGATATCAGTAATCGCTTCTCCCTTCTCATAAGTCCCCGGATATCCTGCTGCAGAAGCCACAACACATAACGCTCTTTTCCCACACCATTGAAGAGGCGGAAAATCTTTCAATCGCTGTTCCAAGCAAGCCAACATCAATTCATCTAATGGGGTTTCTAATAGGGGTAAAATGACTTGCGTTTCAGGATCACCAAAGCGACAATTAAACTCTAAAACCTTAACCTTTTTTTCTGGGGTCAAAATTAACCCCGCATAAAGCACCCCTTGATAGATAATCCCACGTTCTCGCAAAGCATCAATTGTCGGCTGTAAAATCTGTTTCGTAATCTCTGTCAGTAAGCCTGAGGTAAGCAAAGGAGCAGGAGCATAAGCCCCCATTCCCCCAGTATTGGGTCCTGTATCCCCTTCGCCAAGGCGTTTATGATCTTGAGCCGGGAGTAACGGGCGCACAGTTAAGCCATCCGTAACCGCTAAAACTGACACCTCTTCCCCAGCTAAATACTCTTCTACCACTACTTGGGCAACGTCATTAGCAAAGAGAGTTTCTACAGCTTCAGTGGCTTCCTCCACAGTTTCTGCTACCGTTACCCCTTTTCCAGCAGCTAACCCGTCTGCTTTCACCACAATCGGTGCGCCTTGGTTACGGATATAGTTTTTCGCATTCTCAACCTTGGTAAAGGTTTCCCCAAAAGCAGTAGGAATCGCAACATTTTGCATTAATGATTTTGCCCACCACTTACTGGCCTCAATTTTTGCCCCAGCTTGAGTCGGCCCAAACACAGGGATATCAAATTCTGCAAGGACTTCGGTAATCCCTTTAGCCAAGGGAGCTTCGGGGCCAACCACCACAAAGGCAACCTTTTTTTTCTTAGCACAATTAGCAATGCGATCAAAGTCTTCTTCGTTACCAGTGAGATTCTCACAGTTGGGGAGTAAAGCCGTTCCCCCATTACCGGGAAGACAGAAAACTTTTTCCACATTCGGAGATTGTAATAATTTCCAAGCGAGGGTGTGTTCTCTTCCCCCACTGCCAACAATTAAGACTTTCATCGGCTTACCATTTTCAACAGCACGTTACTGATTATCGCATTCTTTGGAATCAACGACAGCCTAAAGAGTCTCGGGTGGCAACCCCAGTGGTAGGATTAACGCCAGAAGCCCGTTCACAAAGTTTTTTCACTTGTAGGCGATCAACCACTGCACCGGTAAAGTCAGCCCCTTCGACTTTGGCTTTGTCAAACTTGGAACGTAGCATCATGGCTTCAGTTAGCACAGCATTAGTTAGATCAACGCCAGTAAAATCAGTGAGATAGGCAATGCCATTAGAGAAGTTCACTCCTTGCCAGTTGGCATTGTGCAGGGTTGCCCCATTAAAAACCGCCCCCTGTAAGTTAGCTTCGTGGAAGTCAGCCCCTTCTAACTTTTCATCATAAAATTCAGCTTCAATTAATTCCTCTCCTGAGAAATCTTTGGTTTCGGCTTGGACGGCTTCATTAAAGGATCGAACGGCTCTGGGAGTGGCGGCAAAACTTGGAGCAGAAAGGAAAAATAGCGCGATCGCGCCTAAAACGATACTAAACTTTAAAACTTGTCGCATTTTTATGATCTTTAATATTGTCTTCACTTTTATATTAATATTTCTTTACGATTTCTCAAACCGACAACAGAGAGAATATTGTACTGTTAACCCATTCAAACAAAATCATATATGACTTTTAGCCCTGCTTGGTCAAGCCTATTACAACAACTTCTCGATCAACAATCTCTCTCCCAACAACAATCAGCAAACCTGATGACAGGGTGGCTACAAGAAGAAATCCCCCCAGTTTTGTCAGGGGCAATTTTGGCTGCCATTCAAGCGAAAGGGGTTTCTGCAGAGGAATTAGCAGGGATGGCGCAAGTCCTACAACAGCAATCCTTACAACAAACGCCTCTTACCTATAGTGAAATAGTCATTGATACTTGTGGGACAGGTGGGGATGGCGCATCAACTTTTAATATTTCCACCGCTGTAGCCTTTGTTGTCGCCGCAGCAGGGGCAAAAGTCGCCAAACATGGCAATCGTTCGGCTTCGAGTAAAGTTGGCTCGGCAGACGTTTTAGAAGCCCTAGGCGTTAATCTCAATAGTTCCATGGAACGCACCCAAGCTGCCCTAGCAGAAGTGGGAATTACCTTTTTATTTGCCCCCGGTTGGCATCCTGCGATGAAAAGTGTGGTTCCCCTGCGAAAAACCTTAAAAGTGCGAACTGTGTTTAACTTACTCGGTCCCCTTGTCAATCCTTTACGCCCTACCGCGCAAGTCATCGGGGTATTTGACGGTAAGTTAATTGAAACGGTTGCCCAAGCCTTACAACGGTTAGGAATCGAACGCGCGATCGCGCTTCATGGACGGGAAAAACTAGATGAAGCAGGATTAGCCGCCCCCACAGATTTAGCCGTTTTAGATCAAGGGGAAGTGACACTTAGCAGCATTGAACCCGAAGAACTGGGACTGCACTCTGTAGCCACCGAAGCCTTAAAAGGGGGAGAATTAGCTGAAAATACCAGTATTCTAAAAAAAGTCCTCCAGGGAAAAGGGAGCATTGCTCAACAAGAAGTAGTCGCCCTTAATGCCTCTCTCGCCCTACAAGTAGCAGGAATCGTTCCTCTACATGATCATCAAAAAGGAATCGAGCAAGCTAAAGACATTCTCACCAGTGGCGCAGCTTGGGAAAAACTAGAAGCCCTTGTTAATTTTCTCGCCGATGATTAAGGGGAATGCGCCATCCCCAGTCCGTGCAAACTCCATCCAAGGGAATATCCCATTCCTCAACAGGAACCTCTGGCACAAAAGCAAAATCAAAAATAATCCCCACTTTAGGAATCTCTCGCCATTGCGGTTGCTCAAACAATCGATCATAAAATCCTCCCCCATATCCGAGACGATACCCCTGATCATCACAGGCGACTGCTGGCACTAAAATTAAATCGACTTTTTCTGGAGGACAAATGGGAGATTCTGGTTTTGGTTCTCGAATGCCAAACTTTCCCTTCTCTAACGGATCACTGGGCTGATAAAAATGCCACCTCAACTCCTTTCCCACACAACGCGGAACTCCCCAATCATACTGATCACAATCAAATAAGGGATCTAGATTCGGCTCTTGACGAAAATAAAAATAACTCAGAATCGTTCGATTAGTGGAATTTGCTAAAAACTGTTGTAAATGCTCACCTAAAGCAAGGCTCTTTTCTTCCCATTCCTTTTTTGATAGAGCTTCTCGTGTATTGATTAGCTGTTGTCGTATTTTTTTCTTTTCCATGAATTAATGATCCGTAGAGAGAAGATACTGAAAGCTAAAATGACTATTAATGGAACCTTAAAAAAACGATACCATGAGCGAAACTAATCTTATTCCCTCCACTGAAACTCTAACCTCTCTCACTACGGAAGAACTGAAAGAAAAATTAATTACTCTGACTAAACCGCGCGATCAAGATTCACTTTCCCAAAAAAATAAGTTTTATCAAACCACCCTTTCTCCACTATTTGAAGAATTAGCAACTCGCAACCTAGTTCGTAATCCTCAAGAACAAAGTAACCTTGTCATTGGAGTTTGGAAACCAATTTGGTCAACGATTCCGTTTCAAGATATCCTACCTGGGCGACAACGGGAACAATCCTATCAAATTTTCCGCAAAGATGGATATTACGCCAACATTGCTCGTTATACCCCCGGAACCAATCTTCCTCTCTTGCGTCATTTCAATGTTTATCCCCTTGCCTATGATTTAATGTTGATTCAGAAATATGAAACAACTCTAGAGGAATGGTTGATTGAAAATGTTAGCATCAAGCAAGCCTTAAAGTTAGGAGGCTCAAAGTTAACCCTTGACAAGGCTCAAAATTGGTTTGAAAAGGAAATGAATACCCCTCTAGAACAGGTAAATTCAGGAAAAACGAAAGTGAAATTGCCTTTTTTAAAGAAAGCCAATCAAAAAGCCTCTAAGCAGTTACAAGGAGCAGCTCAAGCGAAACCCAAACTAGAACACCTTTACCTTGATCAAGACTTTCGCTTGGTTAAATCGCAACGAGAAAATAAACAAAGACCTTCCTATACGATTACAGTGCGTGCTGATGCGGTGAAACCAGAGATTTAAAGAAAAATTAAACTTTACAAACTTAATCACACAGTCTCCCAAGAAAATGCTACCTTCTATAAGGTGAGAACATTGTTGGATTTGGAATTAAAAGAGGAGAACATCTTGAACTGGGAACTTGAACAAGCACAACCTTCTGCAAAAGAGCAAGTCAGTGATTATGTTGCCGAGCTTCAACTGCACATGACTTTACAAGCCCGTAATTTAGTTCCGAATCTCACGCAAGCTAGAGATAGTCGGGAGCAACTTTTACAAGAAACCCAAGCCAATGTTGAGAAAATGGCATCGCGCCAGATTTAAAAAATTTCATTAAAATTAGTTACAGTATTTTTTAGGGTGGGCTTTGCCCGCCTTATTTTTTGATGGTTTAAATTACCAAATCATGGCTAATATTTCTCTAGAAGTCCTTATTCAGTTTTCCCTCGTCATTATCGTGACTTTAGGGGTGACAATTGTTCTCAAACGTTTCTTACGGGATCAATTATTACCCAAAATTGGCATTCCTCTAGGCACAAGAGAAGCAATTTCAATTATTCTTAGCTATAGTAGTGGTGCTTTTGTTTTTGTTACGGTTTTACAAGCAATTGGGATTAATCTCTCCTCGTTTACCGTTTTAGCAGGGGGGATTGGCATTGGCATTGGGTTTGGGTTACAGGAAGTTGCGAAAAATTTTACTAGCGGGTTAACCCTATTATTTGAACAGAAAATCAAAGCGGGGGATTTTATTGAATGGGATGGAATGAAAGGATATGTTGATGAAATTTCCCTGCGATCCACTGTTGTTAAAACACTTATTGGTCGTTATATTATTGTTCCCAATCATGTTTTAGTCGGAGCGCAAGTTATTAATTGGACTTATAATAAATCCCAAGGTTGGGCAATGGTAGAGGTGAATGTTCCCCATGATAGCGATACGGTTTTAGTGGTGGAAGTTTTACTCGATTCTGCTTATATGGAAAAAACGGTTTCTTCTAATCAATCAGCTTATGTTTATTTTGTTGGTTTTGGAGAATATGCCTTAACGTTTCAACTTTGGGTTTGGGTAGAAGAAGTTGATAAAAAACATATTACCGAAAGCTCTCTCCGATTTTTAATTGAATGTAATCTTAAACAACACGGCCTTAAGCTAGCAACTCCTCGTTTGGGGATTTGGTATCCTACTACGTTGAGCGAAGAAAAAGAAGCATCATCGACTGAAAAAGCTGATGAAGAAACTCGCGGTTCGAAGTTTCCTAATTTTTCTGAAAGTATTACTCCTTCTCGTCCTCTAGCATTACGTAATTTATTAAGGAATGTTAGCTATTTTCAAAACTGCTCAGAAATTGAAATCAAAAAGCTCATTGAAATTGGTTATCGGAAACGATTGCAGGAAGGAGAAATCTTATATCGAGAAGGAGATCCAGGAGATAATTTTTATATTATTTTATCGGGAGCAGTAGAATATTATGTGGAAAAATTAAAGCAAACCCCCACTGTATTAAAGCCTGGAGATTTTGTTGGGGAACTGTCTTTAATGCTTGGAATTCGCCGGACAGTTACAGTAAGAGCAAGGGAAGAAACAACTTTATTTGCTATTAATAAATATGGCTTTAATAGTTTATTAAAAGAACAACCCCATCTCTATGAGTTGATTGTTGTGGAATTAGGAAAAGCCCAAAAAGAATTATCGCAACAACAACAGCAGTTACGACAGTTAGGGTTATTAAATTATAAGGAACTCGATAAAAACCCTATTGCTTGGGTGAAACGTAAGTGGGAAAAACTCTTAAAACGTTAAAATTTAATTTTTCCTCGGAACAATTGAAAACAAATGCCACAAGTAAGCGCGATCGCGCCAACAGCAATTTGATTAGCAAAATGATAATGGTGATGCTCAGGAATATCAAGATCAACGTGACTAATATTATCAAGTTGAATATCACGCTCTGTAACTGGAACCGTTAACATATCCCAGTGATTACTGTCCATTTCATCGCCAATTTCCACTGACCAAACCCCAGGAATGGAATAGCCCTACTAAATCAGTTGTACCCCCCTTTAATTCCCCCCTTACCAAGGGCAGGGCTGTTTCATTCTCAGGGTAAAATTGAAAAGGAAAGCGCGATCGCGTAATTTAAAATATAAGCGCGATTGCGCTCCGCGCACCGAATCGAAGATTCGATCGCATACCTTTAAAGAAATTCCTAATATGTCTAGTTTAATCAGTTTCCTGA
>JBKHER010000119.1:0-7941 GCA_046540715.1 Halothece sp. | reverse complement strand
AAATAAAATTTGACTGGGACGAAGTTCCCCCACTTTATAACGTTGATTAGTCATTTGTTATTGGTTATTTGTTATTGGTTATTTGTTATTTGGTAACTGCTCACTGGTCACTGGTCACTGGTCACTGGTCACTGGTCACTGGTCACTGGTCACTGTATAAGGTTCAGGAACGCGATCGAAGTCTTCATCAGGAGGCTGATCATTGAGAATCAAGTTAACAGTCGGTTCAACATTCCGCAAAGAGTTCAAACAAGTAAAGGTTTCCCACTGTCCGCTTTTCTCTTCTGGGGACTGGAGTAAAGGAATACTGGTTCCCCCTGCTTTTTGCGACTGATACACTAGACTTCCGCCGCCAGGGCGATTTTCTGCTTGATCCAGCCACTGATCGAGGGTCTCATTCAGTTCGTCGCGCACTTGCTCCCCAATTTGAGTATTTCCGATCGCAGAAGCGCGTTCCACGATCGCGTCAATCGCTGCTTGGATATAGGGATGCGATCGCGCAATTTTTCCCGCATGATCATTCAAATTAAACTCTTGTCCAGACAAGCGAACCAACGACACCAGTAAAGCCGTTAAACCGCGAGACAATGCACCGGGCGCAAAGGGGGTTACGGATAACGCTTCTACATTTTGATAAAACGTGCCATGATAATGCTCAAATCGCTCATAATGAGACAAATCTCTGGGGCGCGTCCAATTATAAACCGTAATCACCAAGCCTGGGAAACTTCGTCCCACCCGTGAGGTCGCCTGAATATACTCGGCTGTATTTTTCGGTTGTCCACAAGCCACCATCAATCCTAACCGTTTCACATCCACCCCGACAGAAATCATATTAGTTGCAAGAATCACATCTAGGGGGTCTTTCTGTTCTACCTTTTTCCCTTGTTTCCGTAGGGCTTTGTTTTTGGCTTCTTGTTCAGGATGGAAGGGAATTTCTAACCAGTCCAAGAGTTTCGGAATTTCTGTGGAGGTTTTACGAGAGGTTAACTCTTCTAGACTTAAGCCCGATCGCGTCGCGAGTCCCCGTTTTACTAACTCCTGACGACTTAAGCGCGATCGAATGTCATCTTCCACTAAACGCCGTGTTCCTCCTAACTCCCGTAGTGAATTAAAATATCCCACTAGGGTCATCCAAGGATCGATCGCGTTTCCATAAAGGTTATACAACTGTTGAGAAGCGGATAACGCAGCCACATAAACCCGAATTAAAGTGGCTTTCATGCGACGACCTGGGGAACATATCCCTAAATAACGGCGACCTGGAGTGGCTTCACTAGGTTTCCGTTGACGAGAGAAAAAGTTATCGCTAATATCGAGTCCCTGTGGCGGAAATACTTGTACATTCCGTAAGAAGAGGTGATGAACTTGGGTTTGCGCCTGTTTAATGGTTGCGGTGGAAGCAATCACTTTCGGACGCACTTTTTTCCCATTGACTTCCCAAGATGCAAGCTGATCCACTGCGGTTTCATAAAGCCCAACTAACGTTCCCAACGGACCGCTAATGAGGTGTAACTCATCTTGGATAATGAGATCAGGAGGACGTAGCTGCGGAATATCGGTTAGGGTTTTCGCTGCAGGAAGTTTTCCTTTTTTCGGATGACGATCGCTGTCTTCGAGATTGGGAGAACGATAGCCATGACGCTGACAATAGCCGTTTACTTGTCCGAATAGCATCTGAATTTCCCCTTTCCAGGGCATTTGGGCGAATTTATCCACGGTTGCGATTAACAGCGCTGGAAGACGGCGATAGATTTCTTCATCCACGACTAAAATGGGGAGTCCTTCTCCCTTAGAAAACTCACAGCCTCCCAGATTATCCCCACATTTAATATAAGTCCGTCCTTCTCCTTTATCGACAGGGTCAACAATTAGATGTTTAGCTGGATCAATCGCCGTTCCACACCAGGGACAATTATTGAGTTGATGAGGCGATCCGCCTCTGTGCTGCTGATACTGTCCTTTTTTCTGTTTGCTGTATTCTTCACTTTGCGAGGTATAGTTGGGGGTGCTATTTTGTCCTACCCATAACCCAATGCGAATCGGTTCATTTCCCCAGGTTTCGGGGTCTTGTCGCCGTAAACTTTCACAAGCACAGATCAGGGTGGTTGCGCGTTGAAACTGCTGTAAGGTTAACAACCGCAGCGTGTAGCGCATTAATACCGCTACCCCATGTTCCCCATCTCGTCCGCCGATCATTCCCTGTTTCCGTCTTAAAGCAATGGTGTAGGCGGTTAATCCCAAATAGGCTTCGGTTTTTCCGCCGCCTGTGGGAAACCAGAGTAAATCACAGATTGCTTCTGTGGGATGAGAGCGATCGCGATGATGTAAATCAGTCAGACTGGGCAAATTCAGGAGAATAAATGCAAGCTGAAAGGAATACCAACTGCGATTTTTCGGAATATCCACTGCGCTGAGTTTGACCTCTTTTCCCCTACGTCGTTGTTCAGCGTAAATCCCCCGCACCCGCTGTTGTCTCATCGCCGCATTCATAAATTGGAACGCCGCCAAAGCCTCATCATTATTGGCTAAAAGATCGATTCCCTGACGAATGCGATCAAGAGTGGTTTCACACTGCGCGATCGCGCTTTGGGCTGTTTCTGCGTAGTTTTCCAAGTTTTCTGTAGGATCGTGAATCCGTTGCGCTTGCTGTTCGATCCAACTTTCATAAGCATCAGGAAGGGGTTGTAACTGTTTTAGCAGCGTCTCTCGATCACTGTCTGCTAAGATTGCCATATCCAACACTAATCCTGTTAGTTCTGGAATTTCTGTCGCATCAGGAGGAGTGGTTTTCGGGACTTCGTAGGTCGGCGCAACTTGTGTGGAAAGCGCGATCGCCCGTTGTGGGGTTTCGGGAGATATTTCAGCATGAACCCCTACATTATGCCCCACTGCAAACTCGACTTGCTGACGATACAACATCGCCATCCTGTCATTTTCTTCTTTCACTAACGGATCAAGATTATCTGTAGCGCGAGGAAGGGGTTTACGAATGAAGATATCAGGAAAATCAGGGTTATGGGAACGGACTTCCAGTTGAGGTTGGAATAACCAAGCGCGATCGCGCGATTGTTTCGGTTCGGTTTGATTGTTCACTAGAAAGAGGGTTATTAACCAATCTCCCCCTTGCTGACGAACTTTGATCTCCACATAAACATCAGGTGTTTCTTGGCGGTTGACCACCCATCGATCGACCTTTCCAGCTTTCAGGGGAAAAATCTCTGTTCCTTCCATCGGAAAGCGTTTCCAAACCTTCTTGCGTTCCCCTTGATCATCAGCATACTGACTGGCTTCCCGTTCATATCGTCCCCATTTTGCTGTTACCGCGATCGCGCTAGCTTCTCCACTCACTGTAAACGTCATTCCCAAAGAAGAAGGGAACATCGTTGGCGTTCCAGTGGTCTGAGTTTCTGTATTTCCTTCCTCTGGGTTATCCGCTTGGGCGACCGCTAATTCCTCTTGCTGTTCGCTTTTCTGCTGCGAATTTTGTGGCGCGAGAACCCCAACTAAATAGCGATCGCGCAGACTCCTATCTTCCAATTCTTCCTCTTCACCATGCGCGGGTCCCAATAATTCTTTTACAATCATCTCTTCAAAGCGCGATCGTAACTCATAAGCAGACGGTTGATTCGGAAGTAACTGAGATTTTTCCGAAGTAATCCCATCTTGATCAACTGGCGCTACCTTACGATCCTCTTTAACCCCCCTTTCCAAGGGGGGCGAAGGGGGGATTCCCTTACTAAGGGGGGATTGATCAGGAAATTCCTCATTATTAATAGGTGTTTCCGTTGCGAGGGATTCTTCTGGTGTCCAAACCTCTGGAATTACTTCATCTGTAGGGATTTCGATTTCTGTTGAATTTTCTTGATGAGAATGCTCAAAAAACTCAAATATCTCATTAATAATCTGTTCCGCGATCGCGCCGTCTTCTTCTAAACCCAACACATCAATATGATCACTTAAATTTAAACCCGCACACAACACCGCCAAATCTTTTTGAGAAACATAAGTTACCGCACTCCAATCTAACTGGACTTCTTTTGAGTGGAGTTTCTTATTAATTGCTGCTAAATCTAATTCACCTGGGAGAATTGAAGGAAGTTGAATAATTTTCATGGGTGGGACTTGTTAATAATTATCGTTTTGCTTGCATTGCATAACAAGTAATTCTAGAAGATTTTGTGAAATCCGAAAATTGGTTGCTTTTAGTTCTTCGATCATAACATTAACATCAACCAAACCTTTAGAAGAAGCAATTTTCATCATCCCGACTAAGCCAGTAACTTTAATATTTCGTTCTTTAGCACTGTTTCTTCCTGCCTTTTCGTCAATAATAACTATGTCTGCTTTCATTTTTTCAGCTAAAGTAATGACTTCATATTCTCCTTTGTGTAAATGAGATAAGCTAGAAATGCTAATCCCTGTTGATGGCATCACATTAACCCATTTCGGTAAACAAGCAGCCCATTCTTTGACCGCTTGTGGTGATTTCTGATGGTTTAATTCTTCATAAACAGCTTGCGGGATATAAATTGAACCAAATAGAGAGGAGAGCAAGTCAACTCTTCCCATTAAAATTAAATAGCAAATCGGGGAAGTATCTGCAACAACAATCATTCATCTAAAAGCTCATTTAGCGTTTCTATATCTTCTTGATAATCTTCCTCTGTATAATCTAAATCAGCCTGATAGTCACTTAAAAGTTTTTCGGTTTCCCAACGAGATTCAAGATTTAAAAGTTCTTGAACTTGTGCTGAAGTTAAAACTCTCTGACGATATCCTTCCACAGCCAAGGCTTCTAAAACCTTTTGCGGTAAGTTTCCCCATTGATTTGTTAATTGTTTTCCCAGTTCTTCAGGAATATTAATTGTTACTTGCATATCTCTAACAGTTATCAGTTACCAGTTATCAGTGACCAAATAACGAAGATTGAAAATTGGTCTCAGTAAGATTATAGCTGATCCAGTTATAGTCAATGATTTTTCATATTCCATAAATTTGCATCAAATCCTCGTAAAATGGGACTGTTGTTTTCCGCTGGAATAATCACTAATAATCCTCGCATCGCCCGTGTCATCGCCACAAATAAACTCCTTCTTTCTCGTTTATAAATTTCTAATTTTGCCTCCTTTGAACTATGCTGAGGAATGTAGGGAAAAGGACTGTCTAAAAATCCTGCGATCGCGCAAATAGGAAACTCTAATCCTTTCGCTGCTTTTAAGGTCAAAACCTTCACACTTTCTTCTTGAATATCTAACTCTTGGCTACTCATAAATTTAGTAGCAAGTCCCTGATAAGACAACACATTTGCAATCCGTTTCCCTGCTTTTTCGGTCGGAACTAAAATTGCACAACTGCTAATTCCTAACCGAAATTCTTTCACCGCACGCCGACAAAACTGAGTTAATAATGCTGCTTCATCTTCCGTATTATTGACCGCACGCACCGCAGGAGGGGGTCCCGTATGAACATACTCGCGTTGATTGTCTTCTGGGTCTAAAATTCCTTCAGAAAGATAAGAATGAGCCGCCTCATTGATTTCTTTTGTGGTGCGATGATTCCGTTTTAAAGTACCCGTTCGTCCAGTAAAATTAAGGCTGTTATGAACATTTTGCCAGCGAAAACTACTTCCGTAAATAGATTGATTTGCATCGGCGGTAATAAATAAACGATTCGGTGCGCGACACAATAACGTTAATAAACGTAACGCATTCGGATCAAGGTCTTGGGCTTCATCCACTACCACCGCATCATACATCAAATTCCCCCCTTTCAAAGGGGGGCTAGGGGGGATTTTCTGTTCCCCCCCTTTCAAAGGGGCGTTAGGGGGGATTTTCTGTTCCCCCCCTTTCAAAGGGGGGCTAGGGGGGATTAACCCCACCGCTTCACTCCGTAATTGTTGCCAAGTTTTGAGTCCTTTTTCTGCTAAAATTTGATAGAAACTTTCTCGTAAATTCCAAATCGCTTTCCGTTGGGTTTTATTGAGAGGAACTTCTCTCCCATTGCGAGGTGTTGCTAAATAAGTTTCTAAATCTGTAATTCCTCTTGCTTCAATCACACTATTGATTTCTTCTAGTAAATAATTAACACTTAATCGCTCTAAAATTTTCTGTTGCGCTTGCTGTTGTAATTTATTTCCAGAAAGCGTGGCTATTGTGGGAGCGAGTGCTTCTTTTAAAAATTTAATTTGTTGATAAGTATTGGCAAAATTTGGGGGATGATGTGCTTTTTGTTTAAATAATTGTAGCGCGATCGCGTCAACGGTTTCCACTTCGACATATTGGCAATTTTTCCCTAATAATTTCTCTAATAATTGCTCAGAAAAAGACACCAACGCATTCGTATAAGTCGTGAATAAAATCTTGGGAGGCGAGGCTAAATCTTGCGCTAACAAATCATCTAAAAGCGCTTTCACGCGATATAAAGCAACGGTACTTTTTCCTGTTCCAGGTCCCCCTTTTAATAGTGTTGGCCCCTTTGCATTTAACGCCCAGTTGACATATTTTTCCTGTTCAGGATTCAACTTTAACAGAAATTCTAAAACATTTCCCTGTTTAAACTGGAGTAAATCATCTGTACTTCCTGTAACCAGATTGGGTTGCGTTAAAACCTGATCGAAATTGGGAGTTGTCAGCGCATCAAAAACGCGATCGCGCACCGAATCAGGAATTTTTGCTGTGGTTAAATCATCCAAGGTGTGACACTTGCGTAAAGCGGAAAAATACTGATTAGGAATGCGAAGCTGTTTTAAAAACGTTTCGTCTAACTTCCTCGGTAAAGCATCTGATTTTGCTGAAGAAGCAGATGCTTTTGATGTTGGTTTTAACGCTAATAAATCGGCGGTACTCGGTAACTGATTCACTTCAAAATTTGGAGAACCAGCGACTAACTTTGTCCCCTTATAAACATCCTTCCGTTGATCCACACCTAATAGAGAAACCCAACCGTCACCATAACTATAAATAATCCGATAATCGCCACAACGCAAACGATAGACTTTCCCCTGATAACCGTGTAATCGCTTCTTAAGATTTCCCTGTGTTTTCGGATTGTCACGCAGAAGTTGAATCTTTTCTAAGACTTTTGCCATCTCTTCTTTTGGGATAGTTAGAAGCTGATTGGTGAAGGTGGGTTTATGGATTAACTCATAACTCATTCTAGTAGGCAGTAATTATTGTACGGTTATCAGTGATCATACCTCAAACGTAGGTTGGGTGAAGGGAAACGAAACCCAACAATTATCAGTGACCAGTTATTATGGGATTAGAGTGGCGAGAATGTCAATGCCAACTGTTTTAAGGAAAGATGGTTTTCGGTTTATTATTTATCTTAACGATCATGAACCCGCCCATGTGCATATTCAAAAAGGTGGGGGTGAAATTAAAGTTAATATCGCTTCTCTTGGCGATATTCAAGTCATTAAAATAGTCGGGATAAAAAACAAAGAAGCACTGAAAGCGTTAAAATTAGTTAATCAAAATCAGCAATTTTTACTTAACAAATGGGAGGAGATACATGGCTAATCAATTAGAAAGTGATCAAACCTTACTCGCAAAAATTGAACAAGCGAGACAAGTGACTGAACAAGATAAAACCCCTCGCGCTATTCATGCTTCCTATGATAAAACTTCGAGAAAAATTATTATTTATTTCAATAATGGGGCGGAATTTGCTTTTCCCGCTACTTTAGGCGAAGGGTTACAAAATGCAACCTGTAGTCAGTTAGCAGAAGTAGAAGTTACGCCCTTAGGAGAAGGATTACATTGGGAATCTTTGGATGTTGATTTGAGCATTCCTCACCTGTTAAATCAGTTGTTAGTAACCAGTGAACAGTTACCAGTGGCCAGTGACCAGTGACCAGTGACCAGTGAACAGTGACCAGTGAACAGTGACCAGTGAACAGTGACCAGTGACCAGTGACCAGTGACCAGTGACCAGTGA
>JBKHER010000118.1:0-7945 GCA_046540715.1 Halothece sp. | reverse complement strand
GGGAATTAAAGGGGGGAATTGAAGGGGGGTACAACTGATTTAGGATTGCTATATACTTTATAGCGTTTCTTAGTCTTTTGAGGTACACACTGAGTCGGTGGATGTTATTTGTTATAGCAATCAGGAATCAGATATGAGAAACTAATTATAGCAGTCAGAAATCAGTTGTGAGACAGCAATTCTGGTTTAAGGCAATAGGCAACAAAAATTTCTTATGAATCGTTGCTGATTGCTATATCTAAGCCATATTAAGAAAAATTAAGTAACAACATATCAAGAGAGATATTACCTCTCAGAAAATAAATTTTAAGATCAAATAGAAAGGATTGATTAGAGTCGATAAAAACCGAAGCAGGAGGAATCGACCTATGGGACAAGGAACGTTACCCGTCGCGCTTCGTAACTGGTTAAAAACCGCCTTACAAGACTTTCCCTATCCAGTGGAAATCCAATTTTGGGAAGACCAAACCCTAAAATTAGGAGAGGCTGGAGAAACCGCTGTTAAGTTAATGTTTTATCATCCAGGGGTCTTACGATCGCTGATCTTTCAACGTGACCCCTTAATCCTAACAGAAGCCTACTTTAATGGTTGGTTTGACTTTCGAGGAAATATCGAAACTGTAGTAAAACTAGGAAAACATTTAGGCTACCAAGGCTTAAAACGTTCCCAAGGAATTAAAGTCTGGTTACAATCTCTTAAATTACCCCGTCTTCCCCTCAAACCGAATGTGGAACAGGAAGGAGAGGTTCATAGCAAAGAGCGCGATCGCGCTGCTATTCAACACCATTATGACCTCGGAGACGACTTTTATCAACTGTGGCTAGACCCAGAAATGGTCTATTCTTGCGCCCATTTTGAACACCCCTATGTCACCCTCAACGAAGCCCAAGCCCACAAATTAGACCTCACTTGTCGTAAACTAAAACTACAAGCAGGAGAAACTCTCCTCGACATCGGCTGTGGTTGGGGTGGAATGTTACGCTGGGCAGCCAAAAATTATGGCGTAAAAGGTTACGGAATTACCCTTAGTGAAAAACAAGTCGAATACAATAAAAAACGGATTCAACAAGAGGGCTTAGAAGATCAAATTCAGGTAGAATTATTAGACTATCGGGATCTTCCCCAAACGCCAACCTTTGATAAAATTGTCTCTATTGGTATGGTAGAACACGTGGGGTTAAAACAATATCCCGCTTACTTTGATCACGCCCTTAAATGTCTAAAACCAGGCGGCTTATTTCTTAATCATGGCATTACTTCCACTTATCCTTGGCATGGTACAAGTGTCGGAGAACGTTTCATTAATCACTATATTTTTCCTGATGGAGAATTAGTGCGAATAACGCCCATGTTAAGAGAAGCAGAAGAAATGGGTTGGGAAATTGTAGATGTGGATAACTGGCGACCTCATTATGCCTTAACGTTACGAAGTTGGGCGGATAATTTAGCCGCGAAAAAAGCAGAAGCTGTGAACTTAATTGGAGAAAAATTATATAAAATTTGGCAATTGTATTTAGTGGGTTGCGCGATCGGGTTTGAAAAAAATCAGATGGCAATTTATCAAACTTTAATGCGTCGGAAATCTGATCAAGAATGGAATTTACCCTTAATTCGTAAAGGCTGGTTAGTTTAATTTAGCCCCATCTTGAAAAAGATAAGAAGTAAGCAACTGCATTAGAGTTTAATTCGCTGCAGGATTTACAGCAATGGTTGGAGTATCATTCTTGAGTGGCGCGATCGCGCTCAAATTTTCCCCTAGGCTAGCGACGACGAAAGCAGTAAAATCAAATCGTTGTCTGTCCAGTCAAATGATATCCAGATCATGAACTCATCCCTAAATCACGATCGCCTCTTCAAAGAACTCCTCTCTACCTTTTTCTTAGAGTTTATCGAATTATTCTTTCCCCAAGTTATTCATTATTTAGAACCCAACACCCTGCAACTGTTAGACAAAGAAGTCTTCACTGATGTCACCTCTGGAGAAGAACATATTGCTGACTTAATCGCCCAAGTGAAATTTCAAGGAGAAGACTCTTTTTTCCTCATTCATATTGAAGCTCAATCTTCCTCTCAAACCGAATTTAGTCGCAGAATGTTTCGTTACTTTGCTCGCTTATACGAAAAATACTACCTTCCCATTTATCCCATCGCCCTCTTTTCTTATGACAAACCGAAACGAGAAGAACCCAATTCTCATCAAGTCCAATTTCCCGACTATAAAGTTTTAGAATTTAACTATCGGGTAGTCCAACTGAACCGACTAAATTGGCGAGACTTTCTGAGACAAGAAAATCCTGTAGCAGCCGCGTTGATGGCAAAAATGGCAATTCAACCAGAAGAAAGAGCGCAAGTGAAAGCGGAATGTTTACGGTTATTGGCGACTCTGAGATTGAATCCTGCTAAAATGAAACTGATTTCAGGATTTGTGGATAGTTATCTTCGTCTTTCCTCAGAAGAAGAAGAGGAATTTGAAACTTATATTCAAGAATTTCAACCGCAACAACAGGAGGAAGTAATGGAAATTGTGACCAGTTGGATGGAACGGGGGCAAAAAGGAGAAGCCCTTACCCTAGTTTTGAAACTCCTTTCAAGACGAGTGGGAAGTCTCAATTCTGAGCTAGAAAGTGCAATTAGTGAGCTATCTTTAACGCAGTTGGAAGCCTTAGCTGAGGCGTTATTAGAGTTTAATTCGCTGCAAGATTTACAGCAATGGTTAGAGGATTATTCTTGAGTGGCGCGATCGCGCTTTAGAAAACTTAAGTCTCAAAAATATCTAACTGATCCGTTTTTTCTGTTTCCTGAGTTAACCCTTTTCTTAACCCCAAAGCAATTTTACTATGTTTTTCAATTTGTCCCATCACTTGTTGGGCGCGAGAAATCACTGTCGGGGGAAGTCCCGCTAATCTCCCTGCTTCAATGCCATAAGATCGATCAGCGCCGCCTGGTTGCACTTGATGTAAGAAAATAATTTCATTCTCCATTTCTTTAACCGTAACTTGGTAGTTAGCAACATTGGGTAAAATCGAGGCTAATTCGTTTAATTCGTGATAGTGAGTAGCAAAAATGGTTCTTGCTTGCACTTCGGTGGCGAGATATTCCGCAACCGCCCAAGCAATAGAAAGCCCATCAAAAGTAGCGGTTCCTCGTCCAATTTCATCAAGAAGAATTAAAGAATTGGGAGTAGCATGATTTAAGATATTTGCCGTTTCATTCATTTCTACCATAAACGTGGATTGTCCTGTAGCTAAGTCATCCACTGCACCAACCCGAGTAAAAACGCGATCGCTGATTCCTAACTTCGCAGCTTTAGCAGGAACAAAACTGCCAATTTGTGCCATTAATTGAATTAACCCTACCTGTCGCAGATAACAACTTTTTCCGCTAGCATTGGGTCCAGTGAGAATAATTAAATCAGGATGATGACTTTTTTCCTCAAATCCCATTCTTGTGGAATTAGGAACAAAAAAGCC
Source organism: Halothece sp. (assembly GCA_046540715.1). Classification (GTDB taxonomy): domain Bacteria; phylum Cyanobacteriota; class Cyanobacteriia; order Cyanobacteriales; family Rubidibacteraceae; genus Halothece. Next base: position 4,474 of record JBKHER010000118.1, on the reverse strand, counting down.
TGTGGGGAGGGTTTGTTCGACAACGGGATGTCTTCCCTCTTTAATACTTAAACAGCGTCCCTCAATCATTTCTGGGCGACAATAATCATAATAAACTGCCAGTTCTGCTAATCCTGCTAAGACATCAATGGCAGCGACAGCCCGAGATAGATCCCGAATTTGTTGGGATTTTTCGCCCACTTCCGCCCGTAAGGCAGCGAAAATTTCGTATTCAAGGCGGTTTAAGTCCTCTTTCGCCGTTAAGATTCGAGTTTCCCGTTCTTTTAATTCAGAAGTAATATAACGTTCTTCATTAGTTAAGGTTTGTTTCCGGGCATAATTATCTGGGACAAGATCCGCTTTACTACGAGGAATACTAATATAATAGCCAAAGGTTTTGTTATACCCAACTTTCAGTTTAGTAATGCCGCTGCGTTCCCGTTCACTGGTTTCTAAATGGGCTAGCCACTGCTTATCCGCTTCTAGCGTCTGCTGCATTTGATCTAGTTGTTCATCCACCCCCGAACGAATTAAGCCCCCTTCTCCCAGATGTTGCGGCGGTGATTCCACAAGGGAATTTAAGATTCTTTCCCCCAATTCTTCTAATTCAGGAGGAACCGATTGCAACGCCCGCAGAAAAGGAGAATTGCCCTCTTTGACTAAAGCAGCTAAGTCTTTCAAGCGCAACAGAGAATCTGCTAATCCCCGTAAATCTCTCGCATTAGCCGTTCCAGCGCCAGCCCGTCCACTGAGGCGTTCTAAATCATAAATTTGGCGTAAAAGTTGCCGTAAATCATCTCGGAGATTGGTGAGGCGAATTAACTCGCTAATGGTATCCTGACGGGCGGTAATCCCTTTGATATCTAATAAGGGTTGTAGCAACCACCGACGAAGGGCGCGTCCTCCCATGGCGGTACAGGTGCGATCCAATGCCCATAATAGAGAACCATGATAAGTGCTATCTCGGACTGTTTGCACAATTTCTAGGTTACGGCGAGTTTGGGGGTCAAGGATTAAATAATCGCTGAGAGTGTAGGTTTTTAGGGTTTGTAGCGGAACTTGATGGGCTTTTTGGGTTTCTTCAATATAAAATAAGAGTCCTCCTGCTGCGCGAACTCCCAGGGGCAAATTAGCACAACCCATCCCTTCTAGGGAAGTGACACGGAAATACTCTAAAAGCTGGTTTCGGGCTTCTCCCGCACTAAATTGAGTTTGGGAACGCAGCGTATAACAAAAACTATCGGGGAGAAAGTCGGGAATGCTATCGGAGGTTTCCCCAGGGCGTAACATACTGCCAATATCAGGGGCATTGGTGGGAATGAGAATTTCTGAAGGATGCAGGCGCTGCAGTTCTAGGGAAAGGGTTTCTAAGTTTTGGGATTGGGTGGTGTAAAATTCTCCTGTAGAGATGTCAGTGTAAGCGAGTCCCCAATGATTACCAGCTATTACGATCGCTGCGAGAAAGTTATTACGTCGGGCGTGAAGCATTCCTTCTTCAGTGAGAGTGCCAGGGGTGAGGAGTTTGATAATTTTCCGTTCCACCATGCGCTTTTCGGCAGCGGCGACCGCAGCATCTTCCACTTGATCACAAACCGCGATCGCGTAACCTTTTTCTACTAACATTGCCGTATAGCGATCTAAGGCATGATGAGGAACCCCTGTCATGGGAACGCGACCAATTTCTTTCCCGCCCTCTTTACTGGTTAAAACCAATTCTAATTCTTGAGCAACGGTTACTGCATCTTGAAAAAAACATTCAAAGAAGTCTCCCACCCGATACAACAACAAAACATTGGGGTGCTGTTCTTTGACCTCAATATAATGTTGCATCATGGGGGTAAGTTGAGCGCGATCGAGCTTTTGGTAATCGGCGTTTTTGACTTGAGCGGGGGTCGCTTTTCCTTGAGACTCCTGCATAATAGTTGCTTATAATCCGTTATTCTTAATTCATCAGCGTTTCATTCCATCATTGTAAATTGTTCCTTGTTTTTTAATTCCTCATGGTCAAACTTCCATCTTCTCAGCAAGAAGAAAGTAGTACCCCGAAAGCAGAAGCGAAAAAGTTAGGGGCGTTTGGTGGGGTTTATACCCCTTCTGTTCTCACCATTTTGGGTGTGATCATGTATCTGCGCTTCGGCTGGGTTGTCGGTAATGTGGGGCTACTGGGAACATTAATTATTGTTACCCTGTCCACGTCTATTACCTTTTTAACGGCTTTATCCATTTCTGCGATCGCTACCGATCGCGTTGTGGGCGGCGGTGGGGCTTACTATATGATTAGTCGCTCCCTAGGCATTGAAAGTGGCGGTGCTGTGGGGATTCCCCTTTATGTGGCGCAAGCGTTATCAGTGGCTCTCTACACCATTGGCTTTGCCGAAAGTGTGGTTAATCAATTTCCCCAGTTAAATCAGTTATATGTTGCCCTAATTGTCACCGTGTTTGTAGCGGGAGTGGCTCTCATCTCAGCAGATGTGGCGATTAAAGTCCAATATGTGATTATGGCAGCGATCGCGCTATCTCTGCTTTCCTTCTTTTTTGGCAGTTCTTTAGAACCTACAGAGATTGAAATGTGGGGCGCATCAGATCGCCTTTCTGAACCCTTCTGGCAAGTATTTGCCGTGTTCTTTCCCGCAGTAACCGGGATTATGGCAGGGGTTAATATGTCGGGAGACCTAAAAAACCCGACAAAAGCAATTCCTTGGGGAACCCTAGGAGCAGTGGGAACTGGGTATATTATCTATATGATTCTCCCCATTGTTATGGCAACTCGCGCGGATGCTGCCACCCTGTTAGAAGAACCCTTAATTATGAAAGAAACTGCTCTTTGGGGACCGGCAATTTTATTAGGAGTCTGGGGGGCAACCCTGAGTAGTGCTTTAGGCAGTATTTTAGGAGCACCGCGAATTTTACAGGCTCTGGCGCGCGATCGCGTTTTACCCCGTTGGATGCGCTTTTTAGGCAAAGGCAGTGGTAGTAATGATGAACCGAAAGTGGGAACCTTTGTCACCCTTGGGTTTGTCATTGCCACGGTTTATATCGGGGAATTAAACCTCATTGCCCCGGTGTTAACCATGTTTTTCTTAACCACTTATTTGGTTTTGAATGTCTCAGCAGCCATTGAAGGCTTCTTACAAAGTCCCTCGTTTCGCCCTGAGTTTCAAGTCCATTGGATGTTTTCTCTTCTTGGCGCGATCGGTTGTTTAGTGGTGATGTTTTTAATTAATGCTGTTGCCACTGTTGTCGCTGCCCTGATTAGCCTCAGCATTTATTTCTGGCTACAGAGACGGGAATTAGAAGTGACTTGGGGCGATGTGCGTCGTGGCTTATGGATGGCTCTCCTCCGCATTGGACTTTATCAAATTGCTCAATCCCACCAAAAAGAAGACGCAAAAAACTGGCGGCCCCATGTTCTTGTTTTATCCGGTGCGCCGACTAAACGCTGGTCACTGATTGAACTTGCTGATGCACTGACTCACAAACGAGGACTGGTTACGGTTTCTACGGTACTCAAAACCACGCAACGGGGCTTAGAACAACAAAGACAGATGGAGGAACGCATCCGCAAATACCTGGATAAGAAAGGAGTGGAAGCCTTAGTACGGGTTGTCAGTGCAGATGATACCTTTATTGGAGCGCAACATTTAGTAGAAACTTATGGCTTGGGGCCAGTTGTTCCTAATACCATTCTCTTGGGGGATAGTGAATCTTTGGAGCATCGTCAAAATTATTGTCAGATGATTAGCCGCATTCATCAATCCAACCGTAATGTGATTATCTTTCGGGAAAACCATCAAAAAGGCTTTGGACGACAGCGACGGATTGATATTTGGTGGGGCGGCAGTATGCAGGCAAATGGCGGCTTAATGTTACTTTTGGCTTATTTAATTCGGAATGATGTGCGTTGGCGGGAGGCAAATATTTACTTAAAATTAGTGGTTAATCATCAAAATGCGGTTCTCCAGGCGCGAGACAATTTAAATCGCCTCTTGAGTCAATTAAGAATTATGGCAACGCCACAAGTAATTGTTGCCGATGGTCGCTCTTTTGATCGCATTCTCCAAGAAACTTCCCGTAATGCTGATCTCATTTTTCTCGGAATGGCAAAACCTGATGAAAATTTTGTCCAACATTATGAGTCTTTACAAAAGAAAGTGATGAATCTTCCTTCCACAATTTTTGTTTTAGCCGCTCCTAATTTTTCCTTTGAGCAGGTCTTTAATGATTCAGCAGAATTAAGTTAGGGCTTGCTGAAAAAGTCCAATTGTCGGTGAAGTTCGTTTTTGTGATCATACTTCAATCATATAGCCCTACTAAATCAGTTGTACCCCCCTTCAATTCCCCCCTTACAAAGGGGGGTTAGGGGGGATTAAACTTATAACTGCTTTTTATACTATTTTGAACAATTAGGGCTACATTCGATTTTATTTCCCCCCTTTCAAAGCAGGGCTGTTTCATTCTCGGGGGTAAAATGGGAAGTAATAGTCTGAAAGTCCTA
>JBKHER010000117.1:0-7983 GCA_046540715.1 Halothece sp. | reverse complement strand
GGTTACTGTTACAGCACTACAAAAATAGATTAGGACATGATCGATCCCTGAAACACTTTTACCATTTACTGTTGTCTGGGGAAAATTGCCCTTTTCAAGTAGTGCCATAACAGTTTCTCCCCCTTTCTGGTTAAACCCGAGTGGTGGTTCGAGTGGGTTGTTGAGGAGCGCGATCGCGCATCTGACGATTTCGAGATAACTTGAGTAAGAAAATGAATCCTGCCATCACAATGACTCCACCAATAATCCAAGCCAAAGAAAACCCGGGATGCTGAGAAAAAGTAGCAATTTGATAAAACATACTCGCTACCCAGTAGCCTAAGCCCGTTGTCCAACCCGCTGCTAAAAGCGTCCAACCGAGATTCGTTTCGCGGTAGATTGCGCCCGTTGCCGCCACACAAGGGAAGTACATCAGCACAAAGAGTAAATAAGCAAAAGCAGCAGGGATATTATCAAAGCGTTGGGACATTTGTCCATAAGTTCCCACCGCCACTCCTTGTTCTGTCGCTGCCAGAGTTGTATCTTGAACCTCACCCACACTTAAGCCCAACGGATCAAGCAATTGGTTGCCCAAATCACCTAAATTAGCGGGAATACTGGCAAACGCTTCGCCAATACCGCCCCAAAAATCAAACTCTTCTTCTGCTTCGCCAGAGTCTGAGGCATCCGCCTCTTCTTGTGCCAACTGACCATAAAGGGAATCAAGAGAACCGACCATAGCTTCTTTGGCAAACACACCCGTGAAAATGCCAACCGTTGCCGGCCAATTGTCTTGACTCACGCCCATAGGAGAAAAGATCGGGGTGACAGCTTGACTGGTTGCGGAAAGAACAGAATCTCTACTATCTTGTTGACCAAAAGAGCCATCCGTCCCAACAGAATTTAAGAAACTCAAAACCAGTACCATCAGCACAATCACTTGACCCGCTCTCACTAAAAATGTTTTCAATCTGTCCCAAGCGCGGATCATCACCCCTTTTATCTTCGGAAGATGATAGGGCGGTAATTCCATAACAAAGGGGGCAGCTTCCCCTTGCATAATCGTATTTTTCATGACTAACCCTGTAAAGATGGCTGCGCCAATACCAATGAGATAAAGACCAAACACTAAGTTTTGTCCGTTACGGGGAAAAAAGGCCGCCGCAAATAGGGCATATACTGGCAATCTTGCCCCACAAGACATAAACGGGTTCATCATAATCGTCATCAACCGATCGCGCTTATTTTCTAAGGTTCGGGTTGCCATAATCGCAGGAACATTACAGCCAAATCCCACCAGCATCGGCACAAATGCTTTCCCTGGTAAACCAACAAAACGCATTAACTTATCCATAACAAACGCGGCTCTTGCCATGTAGCCAGAATCTTCCAAAATCGAAATAACAACAAAGAGTAAGCCAATTTGCGGAATAAACGTCGCCACCGTTTGCACACCGCCACCAAAGGAGGTAACAAAGCCAATAAGCCAACCAGGCGCCCCCCACCCGTCTAACCAGGCTTCTGGGGCATCCACGAAGACCGTTCCCACAGAAATATCAAAGAAATCAATAAACGTTCCCCCGATATTAATAGCGATGAAAAACATGAGATACATCACCACTAAAAACAAGGGAATCCCAATCCAACGGTTGAGAACAAATTGATCGATTTGATCTGATTTAGTGTTGCTAACTTGCCGTTTCTGTTTAACTGCATTTTGGACTAAATTGCGGATAAAGCCATAGCGACTGTCAGCAACAATGATGTCGATGTCTTCATTTAGGACTCGGTGAATCTTGCGCCGATTTTCAACGACAATTTGATCCAGTTCTTTCCCTTTCAGTTCGGGGGCAACACGATCTTCATATTGTAAAAGATTCAGGGCGACCCACCGCGTGGAAATCTTGCGATTTTTTCCTTTTGCTTGTACTAACGGCTCAATTTGGTTGAGAGCATCTTCAATGACCGCAGGATAAGCCACTACAGTGGGCAAATTCCCTGGATTCTCAACAAATTCATTAATCCGACTTCTGAGCAGATCAATCCCTTCTTCTAAAAAAGCACTAATGGGAATGACATAACAACCTAATCTTTGGGAAAGAATGTCTGTATCAATATCAAGTTCTCGATCGCGCGCCAAATCCATCATATTGAGGACGGTTACCATCGGAACACGCATTTCCATAATCTGGGTCGTCAGATAAAGATTCCGTTCCAAGTTCGACGCATCAACGATATTAATCACTAAATCTGCTTCTCCAGACATGAGATAATCTCGGGCGATAATCTCATCTAGTCCCGATCCTTCATCCTCGCCATCAAGAGAATAAACTCCTGGTAAGTCAATCACGGTGACTTCCGCGCCATCATACTTGTATTTCCCTTCTTTGCGCTCAACAGTGACCCCTGGCCAATTTCCCGTGCGTTGGTTTGTCCCAGTGAGGTCATTAAAGAGAGTGGTTTTGCCACAATTCGGATTCCCAATTAAGGCGATGATTTGTTTTTTCATTTTTCTTCCTTAGTCATTTAGTAGATAAAAGAGAAACAGGCGATCAAACATCTTGAAATCAGGGGTGGTTGCTGTCGTTATTTAAGACAAGGCTTCGACCACCAGTGCGGCTGCTTCGTCCTTACGCAGACTTAATTTGAAGCCTCGCACCTTAATTTCTATAGGGTCACCGAGGGGCGCAACGTGAGTCACAGTAAACTCTGTCCCCGGGGTTAGCCCCATTGCCAATAATTTCTCTTTATAGGCTTTCTTGGTGGCACTATCCATTTGTTCAAAGCGAGTCACTTTTCCTTGTTGATCAACTTGCAAATCTTTCAATGTTGTTTTTTGAGTTTCCATATCATTAACCTCTTCCACTTCTACAAGGTAATCAAAGGGTTGATCACAGACGAGAATCCGTTTTGCCATACCACAATCAATCGCCATACGAGTATCTCCAACTCCAACCACCATATTTCTGGCAATATTCTGCAAGACTTGAATTTTCATCCCTGGGGCTAACCCCATCCCCAATAGACGAGTTACCCCATCTTTACTTTCATAGCCTGCAATCCAAACCTGATCCCCCACTTGAGCTTTCGCCAGTGGCTTGATCGCGCGATCGCAATGGTGGTTGTGTTTGCCGCCGTGATGACGGCGTTTTCGTTTTCGATGTCGATGGTGCGGTTGATTCGGCATGATTTCCGTTTCTTCTTCCTTCAAAATGCTTGACTGTCTTCGGTTAGTGCGCCAAACACTAGGATTAGTCAATTAGACAAAACCCCTTAATTACTGAAAATAATTCTTATTTATTGACCTAAATTAGTGATACCACAATCTAGTTCCTCCCTCAAAATGACTTAAGGAAAACTTAACCTTTCCACCTAGACCCCTTGAAAAAAAAGGGTTATATGAAATCTAAAAAAGTTCGCCTGATCTCAGAGGGTTTTTGGGAATCATTTGTAGCAAGTATTATAACAATCTCAATCAATTGTACCCCCCCTTTCATTCCCCAAGGCTGTTTCATTCTCAGGGGGAAGAATGAAAGTGGGATGGGGAGAAAGTGGGATGGGGGGGTTCTCCCGATCTCACTCTCCCACTCTCTCCCTAATTCCCCATCTTCCCATCTTCCCAACTGAAGGTGATTTCTCCGAGAATGAAACGACCCTGCTAGGGGGGTAGGGGGGATTAAACCTTATAACTACTTTTTACAAATCAGATCATACTGCTATAGAGTAAGTTGCTGTGCATTTAAATTGGGTATTAGCAGCGACCGAGACGGTGGCACTACGGTCATTTACTCAAGATTGGTATTGTCGTTTAAATCCGTGACAGCTTAACGAATAACCAATAACCAATAACGAATAACTAATGATTAACAATACTCACAGGGAGAAATACCGTTAAAACTTCTCCTGCTTCTTGTTGCTGTCGCACTGTTAATTTTCCACCAAGTGCTTGAAAAAGATTTTTGGTAACATTCAGATTAAGGCTAAGATTTCCTGTTTCTGGCTGTAAGGTTAATAATTGACCAACGGATTTTTCTCGCCCTTTATTCGTAACACTGTCTTGAAGATTTTGAGATAATAATTGCAGTTTAATTTGATTCCCCACTGTTCTTACTTGGATTTGAAGTTTAGCATTGCTAGGAAGACGGGCAGTAAAATTTTCCATTAACCCTGTTAATACCTGTGTCAGTAATTCAGGATTAGTAATTACTGTGGGCAAATGTTCGGGAAGAATAATGTCTAAATCAACATTTCGCCGCTTTGCTTGCTTTTTCCAATAGGGAATACTTTTAGTAAATAAATCCTCTAAGGGAATCGGGGTTAAATTAACGCTTGATTCCGATTTTTGTTTCCCTTCTAATTCCGTTGCTTGGAAAATTAATTCCATGCGGTTAATTTGTTCGGTGCATTCTTGATCAATTACTCGTAGCCGTTTTAGGACATCACCCCCTAAATCTTTTCGTTTGAGTAATAATCGCGTTAGCATCCTAATGGTAGTTAGGGGCGTTCTAACTTCATGAGTGAGGGCTTGTAGCAGTTCTACATCTGAGGAGGTTTCTTTGTGTAAATCTTCATTGCTAGGAAGGTAATGTAGCAATTTACGGCTAAAGTCGGTCACAGTGCGATAGTCTGGGGAACAAATGGGGAATTGTTCTCGCTGTTGCTCAATGGTGACTAATTGTTTAGGAGAATGACTCTGTAAGCGCGATCGCAGCGTTAGCCAAGCCTTTTGTGTCACTTCTGGATCAAAGGAAAAATCAAAATAAGAATTTCCCTCTGCGGTTATAGTTAATACCATTAATAGAGAAAATTGCGGGGTAAAAAGCAAGCAGAATTGCTCATTTTTTAGAGAGTCATCAGCAGCGAGAGAAATCTCTTGCACTTGTGAATAATAGCTTTGAGAGGAATGATCGCCTGGGGCGAGAGTTAGCCGTGATAAGGTTTTACCATTTTGAGAAATATGATGTGGGGTAAAAACAACTGTCGTAAGATTGTGGTTGACTTGTGAGGAATCAATCACGGGTGCCGGGCTAGATAAAATTAATCCCTGCGCGATCGGTGTAACTAATTCTTGTAAGGCCGCGATCGCGCCATACCATTCTCGCCATCCTTTCCAGCGATCGCGTTTTCTTGGCCTAGAAGACTTGTCTATCCCAATAATTTTGCTTAACGCTGGCAACTGCTGAGTTTTCACCACTTGCCCCCTTTTCTCTAATTCCTAGCTACTAGACCTAATCATAACGATTTTGTTACTTCTAACCGTAGCCGTAAAACCGAACGGATTAGTGGCAATTTCCTCTCCTTCTTTAATATCATCTCTCTTTAGATAGATATTAAAAAAATAAATTTGATTGATTTTAAGTTTTTACCTTGCCCCCTAGACAGAAACGCCAATAAACGATTCAATATAAGAGGCTACTAAATTTAGCCAAATTGTAAACTGACATTTATATATTGGGGAAGTCTTGTCTATTCACTGAAACTCTTCCTAACCCTGAAAATGAAAAAAACCTAAAGCCTTATCAAACATGAAACACAACCTATTTCTCAGTGAAAAAAATCAATCAAGACTCCCCGATGATGTCAAATCAACACCTTCTCAAGGTAGGGTTAGGATGATCTAGGATTTCTGAGAAATTAAGGCTCGACTGGTTAAACTGAATCGAAAACTATCTCGCTAGAAAACTCATAAATTATGGCTATTCAAGAACAAAAAATCCAAGATTACGGCAATAATCCCATTGAAGTCCGTGATAGCGACCATTATCAAAACGAATACGTAGAAGGGTTTGTTGAAAAATGGGATGAACTCATTAACTGGCACGCCCGTTCTAGCAGTGAGGGAGAGTTTTTCATCAACACCCTCAGACAACATGGAGCAGAACGTATCCTTGATGTGGCTACTGGAACAGGTTTCCACTCAATCCGTCTCATTGAGGCTGGTTTTAACGTAGCAAGTGCTGATGGTAGTGTCGAAATGCTCGTTAAGGCTTTTGAAAACGCCACTCGCAAAGATCAAATCCTACGCACAGTTCATGCTGACTGGCGTGAGTTAACCAAAGATGTACAGGAAAGATTTGATGCCGTTGTCTGTTTAGGTAACTCCTTTACTCACCTTTTCTCGGAAAAAGATCGTCGTAAAACCCTCGCTGAATTCTATTCCGTCTTAAAACATGACGGAATTTTAATTTTAGACCAACGGAACTACGACCTGATTCTTGATGAAGGCTTCAAGAGCAAGCATACTTATTACTATTGTGGTGAGAATGTGCAAGCTGAACCTGAGTATGTTGATGATGGATTAGCTCGTTTTCGGTATCAATTCCCTGATAACTCAGTTTATCACCTCAATATGTTCCCTTTACGGAAAGATTATGTTCGTCGCCTCTTACATGAAGTCGGTTTCCAAGATGTAACCACCTATGGAGACTTCCAAGAAACCTATCATCAAGATGATCCAGACTTCTTTATTCATGTTGCTAAAAAGCAATATGTAGAATAACCCAAAATCCGTATTTTAAGGATTAATTGCAGCTGAAGAACGTTTAGAGGTTAACATTTCATGACTAAAGCAGACGCAGTCGCTAAACAAGCACAAGACTATTACGATAGCAATAGTGCTGATGGCTTCTACTATCGGATTTGGGGAGGAGAAGACCTCCACATTGGGATTTATAATACTCCTGATGAAGCCATTTACGATGCAAGTGTGCGGACTGTTGCTCGCATTTGTAGTAAAATTAGCAACTGGCCAGCAGGAACTAAGGTACTTGACCTTGGCGCAGGTTATGGTGGCTCCGCTCGTTATATGGCAAAGCATCACGGCTTTGTGGTTGATTGTTTGAATATTAGTTTGGTACAAAACGAGCGCAATCGCCAGATGAACCAAGAACAAGGGCTAGCGGATAAAATTCGTGTCTTTGATGGCAGTTTTGAAGAGTTACCCTTTGAAAATAATAGCTATAATGTCCTGTGGTCACAAGATTCTATTCTCCACAGTGGCAACCGTCGTCAAGTGATGGAAGAAGCTGATCGAGCCCTCAAATCAGGTGGAGATTTTGTCTTTACGGATCCCATGCAGACGGACAATTGTCCAGAAGGCGTTTTAGAACCAGTTTTAGAGCGAATTCACCTTGATAGTCTCGGTTCAGTGAGTTTCTATAGCCAAGTAGCAGCAGAACTGGGCTGGGAATTTGTAGAATTTGAGGAGCAAACCCACCAGCTAGTGAACCACTACAGCCGTGTTTTACAAGAGTTGGAAGCACATTATGACCAACTGCAACCTGAGTGTTCTAAGGAATATTTAGATCGGATGAAGGTGGGGTTAAACCACTGGATTAATGCGGGTAAAAGTGGTTATATGGCTTGGGGCATTCTCAAGTTCCATAAACCCTAGTTAGCTACTGATTGATTAAATTTGTTTCTCCTCTTCCGATTTTGGGAGGGGATTTTTTTTTAGCATCGCGGACAATCTACCCAATTGGCTTCAATGCTACCGTCAGGGTTAAGACTGGCTTCTTTTTTCCAAATTGGGGCGTTATGTTTAAGGGTATCGATCGCGTACTGACAAGCGGCAAAGGCTTCACTGCGATGCGGACAGCCCACGGCGACTAAGACACTAATTTCTCCAATTTTTAAGCGTCCAATGCGATGATGAATCACCACTCGATTCACAGGTGACCATTGTTCTCGAATTTGTTGGGCAATTTGTTTAAAAAGCGCGATCGCCATCGGTTCATAAGCCTGATAGTCCAGATAAGCTACGGGTTTCCCTGCGGTTTGTTCGCGTACTGTGCCACTCATGAGCGCGATCGCGCCATTAGCACTATCATCCGCTAGCGCATACACTTCTTCAAGGGAAAGCGGCGCAAAGGAAATCCGAAAACTATCTTGCTCAGACAAACTCTTAACGTTGAATGGTTTGTGGTTCTTTAGCATTGAATTGTTGATCCTCAGAACCCTGACATGGGAACAAATGTAACATAGCCTCCTCAAAACTGACTCGAA
>JBKHER010000116.1:0-7987 GCA_046540715.1 Halothece sp. | reverse complement strand
TTACTTTTTTAAAAACTTCCCTTAAAATTTGAATGAGAATTTAATTATGAGTTATCGCATGGAACGTCAAGCCTACGCCGAAACCTTTGGCCCCACCACAGGCGATCGCGTGCGTTTGGCAGATACAGAATTATTTATTGAAGTGGAACAAGACTTTACCACCTACGGCGAAGAAGTCAAATTCGGAGGGGGAAAAGTAATCCGCGATGGCATGGGGCAATCTCCCATTTCCCGTGCGGAAGGGGCGGTGGATGCAGTGATTACTAATGCTTTAATTCTTGATTGGTGGGGTATTGTGAAAGCCGATGTAGGAATTAAAGACGGGAAAATTTTCAAAATTGGGAAAGCTGGAAATCCCTATATTCAAGATAATGTGGATATTATCATTGGTCCAGGGACCGAAGCCATTGCGGGAGAAGGCATGATTTTAACCGCAGGTGGGGTAGATAGTCATATCCATTTTATATGTCCTCAATTGGTGGAAACCGCGATCGCGTCGGGAATTACCACCCTGTTTGGCGGCGGAACGGGTCCTGCAACGGGAACCAATGCTACCACTTGCACCCCTGGATCATGGAATATCCAAATGATGTTAGAAGCAGCGGAGGCTTTCCCTGTCAATTTAGGCTTTTTTGGCAAGGGGAATAGTGCCCAACCGCAAGGGTTAGAGGAACAGGTGATCGCGGGGGCGATGGGCTTAAAACTCCATGAAGACTGGGGAACAACTCCTGCTTCCATTGATACTTGTCTTTCGGTGGCCGATCGCTACGATGTGCAAGTGGCGATTCATACCGACACCCTCAACGAAGCGGGCTTTGTGGAAGATACCATTAATGCTTTTGAGGGGAGAACCATTCACACCTATCATACTGAGGGGGCAGGGGGCGGTCATGCTCCTGATATTATCAAAGTGTGTGGACAACAAAATGTTTTACCCTCTTCGACCAATCCCACGCGCCCTTATACTGTCAATACCCTAGAAGAACACCTTGATATGTTGATGGTGTGTCACCACTTAGATCGCAATATTCCTGAAGATGTTGCCTTTGCTGAGTCACGGATTCGTCGCGAAACCATTGCAGCAGAAGATATTTTACACGATCTAGGGGCTTTTAGCGCGATCGCGTCTGACTCCCAAGCAATGGGGCGTGTGGGAGAAAACATTATTCGCACCTGGCAAACTGCCCATAAAATGAAAGTACAGCGCGGCTTACTCCCTTCTCCTGATAATCAAGGTGAAAGCCATGATAACTTTCGCGCCAAGCGGTATGTGGCAAAATACACCATTAATTCGGCAATTATGCACGGTATTTCTGATTATGTGGGGTCAATTGAAGAAGGGAAGCTGGCTGATTTATGTTTATGGAAACCCAGTTGTTTTGGGGTGAAACCTGAAATAGTAATTAAAGGTGGCGCGATCGCGTCTGCTCAAATGGGAGATGCCAATGCCAGTATTCCCACTCCCCAGCCCATTGAAATGCGCCCCATGTTTGCTAGTTATGGACGAGCCATCAATCGGACTTGTTTAACCTTTGTTTCCCAAGCAGGAATAGACGCTGAAATTAGACAACAATTAGGCTTACAGAAATCAGTTGTTCCTGTTACCAATACCCGTAATATTGGCAAAGCAAACATGAAACTTAATACCGCTACCCCCAATATTGAAGTGGATGCTGAAACCTACGAAGTCAGAGCCGATGGTGAACTCTTAACCTGTGAACCAGCAACCACCCTCCCCATGGCGCAACGGTATTTCTTGTTCTAATAAGTCGCATAGTATATTTAAGGTAAGCTGTTACGCATTTAAACGACAAGACCAATCGTGAGGAAATGACCGTAATGCGACCGTCTCGGTCGCCACTAATACCCAATTTAAATCCACAGCAACTTAATTTGAAAGTTATTATGAGAAATTTGCCTTGAATGAACCTCTCTCTGCACTCGAAAACACTCCCCATAGCGAAATTCCTGAGTTGGTGAAAAATCAACTGGAAAAGCTATTAGAAAGTAATAACCTGGAAGGGGCAAAATCCCTTCTCAGTGTTGTTCAGTCGGTAGATATCGCCGAAGCCATTGAGAATCTCCCCGAATCAATGCAGGCGATCGCGTTTCGGTTGTTGCCAAAAGCGGAAGCCATTGAAGTTTATGAACATCTTGACACCAGCGTTCAACAAGCTCTGATCGATGAATTTAAGCGTCAGGAAGTGATTGAAATTGTGGGTCAAATGTCCCCTGACGATCGCGCTCGCTTATTTGATGAACTCCCCGCAAAAGTGGTGCGGCGACTTCTGGCGGATATGAGTCCGCAAGAACGTCAAAATACAGCCCTCCTCCTTGGGTATCAGGAGGATACCGCAGGGCGGATCATGACCCCAGAATATATTTCTTTGAAAGAAAATATGAGCATTGGGGAAGCCCTCCAAAGCATTAAAAGACGGGCGCAGGCTTCAGAACTCATTTACTATCTTTATGTTACCGATACTTATCGACACCTTTTAGGGATTGTCTCTCTTAAAAATCTAGTGCTTGCCTCTGAAGAGTCGCCGCTTTCCGAGATTATTACCCGTGAGGTGATTTCTGTTAATACCGATACTGATCAAGAAGAAGTAGCAAGGCTGATCCGACGTTATGACTTATTGGCGATTCCTGTCGTAGATAAGGAAGATCGGTTAGTGGGAGTCGTTACCGTTGATGATGTTATGGATATCATCGAACAAGAAACCACAGAAGATATTTATGCTCTAGGGGGATTACAATCAGAAGGAGATAATTACTTTCAGACGAATCTGCTTGCTGTCGCCCGAAAACGGGTAGTATGGCTATTTGTGCTGTTATTTACGAATACCTTTACCAGTGGCATTATCCAAGCCCAAGAAGACATTTTAAACCAAGTAGTTGCCTTAGCTGCGTTTATTCCGCTACTAATTGGCACTGGCGGAAATGTGGGAGCGCAATCTTCTACGGTGGTTATTAGGGGATTGAGTACCGATGAAGTCCGCTCGTTAGGGCTAGTGCAAGTGGTAATCCGAGAGGCGTTAGCGGGTTTATTATTAGGCTTGATTTTAGGAGTTGTCGCCATGGGTTGGGCTTATGTGTTGCGAGGGGAGTTGAATGTTGCCATTATTGTGGGAATTAGTTTAGTCGCGATCGCGGTTTTAGCCTCAGTCACAGGTTCAATTTTACCCTTTCTATTCAAGTCTTTAAACCTTGATCCCGCTCTTATGTCTGCCCCCTTTATTACCACTGTAGTTGATGTGCTTGGGGTTTTAATTTACTTCTCCATTGCTCGTTTGGTGATTGCGATCGTGTAGCGTTCTCCCTAGTTAAATGAAACCAGCGAAAATTCCGTTTTATCTGGCTTTTGCAGCTCCCTTTACTTTACAAGTGGTGGGAACTGTGGGTTTAGTCAGCTATTTTTCTTATCGTAGCGGACAGCAAGCGGTGGAAGAAACGGTAACTCAATTAATAGAAAAAACAGGAAACCGAACTGAGGATCATCTTACCGCATCTTTTAGTAGTTTAGATCAAGTTGCTAATAATAATGCTATTTTAGTCGAACAAAACTTATTAGATGTTTCTGATCTCAATATACTTCAAAATCATTTAGTTAAGCAACTCCAAGTCTTTCCTCAAATCACTGGTATTGTGATCGCTAACGAAGCTGGAGACTTTATTAATGTGGGGTCATTAAATTCGGAAAAATTAAGCATTCGCAAACGAGAGGTAGCACAAGGAGAAGAATTATATCGTTATGTTGCTGATGAAAATGGGGAAAATTTAGAACTTCAAGAAACTCGAACAGATTATGATCCTCATAATGATCCGCCTAACGATCCTTGGTATAAAAAAGCTATTAAGTCTAGGGAAGGAGATTCCTCATTAGTAGTTAGTTTAAGGCAAGGCGTTGAGCAACCAGAAATTCTAATGATTCGATTCTTACCCCTTTATAATCAGGAAAATCAATTACAAGGGGTGGTTTCTGTTGGACAATCATTACTTCAGACGGGAGAATTTTTAAGGGACTTAAATATTGCTAAAAACGGACAAACTTTTCTAGTGGAAAAAAATGGACTTCTTCTCGCTACTTCCACCGAAGAAACGCCCTTTGATCCTCAAAGTCGCTCACAATTATCAGAAAATGTCAAGGTAAAAAATCGTCGCTTTAAGGCAACAGAAAGTCAAAATCCTATAACTCAAGCAACGAGTCAATATTTAACTCAAGAGATGAACTTAGCTGAGATGACAGAACCACAATTTTTTCAATTTTCCTTTAACTCGCAACGCTATTTTGGTCAAGTTCGACCGATTCAAGATCAGTTTGATGGTTTGATTGTGACGGTAATTCCGAAATCAGATTTTCTGGGAGCAATTAATCGGAATTTATATCGTACTTTAACTGTATCGGCGTTAGCTTTAGTGGTGTCACTAATTGTTGGGGGTTGGACATCTCGGCGGATCGCGCGATCGCTGTCTCATCTCAGTTTAGCCAGTGAAAAATTAGCTAAAGGAGATTTTGATCAGACTTTTCCCAAGAGTATGATTAAAGAGATAGAAAATCTGTCTCATTCGTTTCAGACAATGGCAAAAGACTTAAAACAAGCAGAAAAGTTACGCCAAAATTATAAAGAAAGGTTAGAAAAAGAAGTCAAAGAAAAAACTACGGCTTTAATCAAAGCGCAAGAACAAGAAGCCAAAAAGACTCGCCAACAATTAAACCTTTTAGAGGAGATTCTAGAGATTAATTTGGCAGGCTATTGGGATTGGGATATGGTCAATAATGAGGAATATTTGAGTCCCAAATTTAAGCAAATGTTTGGGTATAAAGATCATGAACTTCCCAATTGCCCTGAAAGTTGGCAGGATTTAATTTTTTCTGAAGATTTGCAACAAATTTTTGCGGGTGTGGAGAAGCATATTCAAAGTGGAGGTAAAATTCCTTTTTACAAGGAAGTGCGTTATCAGCATAAAGATGGCTCAACCGTTTGGGTGATTTGTACTGGAAAAGTGATTGCATGGGATGAAGAAGGTAATCCCTTAAGAATGGTGGGTTCTCATGTTGATATTACAGCCCTAAAAGAAGCGGAAATGACGCTGAAAGAAACTAAAGAACAATTACAACTGATTACTGATTCTGTTCCGGCTTGTATTTCTTTTACCGATGCGTCTCAACGCTACCAATTTGTTAATCAAACTTATGAACAGTGGTTTCAATGTCGTAAAGAAGATATTTTAGGTTGTACCCTAGAAGAAGTCATTGGCACTGAAGCCTATCAGAAAGCTAAACCCTATTTTGAGCAAGCCCTTGCAGGAGAGAAGGTAACTTATGAAGCAGAGTTGCCTTATAAAAATGGAAAACGCTATGTCTCAGCAGTCTTGTTGCCTCAATTCGACGGAAAACAAGAAACTGTTTTAGGCTATTATGCTCTGATTACAGATATTACCGCTCGCAAAGAAGCTGAATTAGCAGCGCAAGAAACCAAGCAAAAGCTAGAAGCATTGTTAAATTACGCCCCAGTAGTGATTACGATTCTTGATCGCCAGGGACGCTACTTAAATATCAATCCTACCGGTGCGGAAGTGCTGGGGGTTTCTCCAGAAGAAGTGATTGGGCGTAAATTTAGCGATCTTCTCCCAGAAACAACTGTGCAAACGTTTAAGGCACGCATTGAGGAAATTTTTGCTACTGGTAAGCCCTTAATTGTGGAAGATAGTTTTGAACAAGATCAAGAGGTGAGAACGTTTTCCAAAAATCAGGTTACAGTAGATCCCCCCTTCGCCCCCCAAAATATCGGGGGGTTGGGGGGATCGTATGTCGCGCAACTTGACCAAAATGGTATAAGAACATTTGAATCCATTTTATTCCCAATTATGGACACTGAAGGGAACATTGAGAGTGTTGGCGCGATCGCGCTAGAAATTACGGATCGCAAAAAAATGGAACAAAAGTTAGTTAAAGCCAAAGAAGAGGCGGAAGCGGCTACTCTTGCTAAAAGTGAGTTTCTCGCTACCATGAGTCACGAAATTCGCACCCCGCTTAATGGAGTAATAGGAGTGTTAAGTTTGCTCAAGGAAAGTGATCTCACTTCCGAACAGCGATCGCGCCTTGATCTGGCTGAAGTAAGTGCAAACTCTTTACTTTCTCTCATTAATGATGTTCTCGACTTCTCGAAACTCGATGCCAGAAAACTAGAGTTAGAGGAGATTAAATTTGATCTCCGTCAAGAATTAGAACAACTAGCGAAAACAATGGCGCTGAAAGCTCAGGAAAAGGGCTTAGAATTAATTTTAGACTTGCGGGGGCTTGAGACATCAAAGGTAAAAGGCGATCCTTTCCGTGTAAGACAAATTTTAAACAATCTAGTCAGTAATGCGATTAAATTTACAGAAGAAGGAGAAATTCTAATTCGTTGCCATCTCGAAGCAGTGGGAAATTCCTTATGTTTAAAGGGTGCAGTTAGTGATACAGGAATCGGGATTCCCCAAGAGAAACTTAACACTTTATTGGATCGCTTTACCCAAGTTGATGCTAGCACGACTCGACACTATGGGGGAACTGGTTTAGGGTTAGCGATTACGAGAGAACTTTGTCAATTAATGGGGGGAAATCTTGGTGTGGAAACAGAAGTGGGAAAAGGAAGTTGTTTTAGTTTTAATGTCAGATTACAACCGACTTTATCACCGCCGTCTCCGCAAGCTCAAAACTTAACCTTTTTACTGGTAGCTGATAATATTAGCAATCGCCATATTTTATCTTCGCAATTGCAACAGTGGGGAGTTCAAGTTATCATCGCAGAAAATGGGAATACCGCTATTTCTATTTGCCAAAATCAACATTCACTGGCTAATTTTGATGGAGTATTGGTGGATTGGCAGTTGTCGGATATGACAGGAATAGACTTAGCTCATCGCCTCAAAAATGATGCTTTCTTAGAAGGATCGACTTCTCCCACTGCATTTTTTATTATGGCTCCTGTTAATTATATTCCTAACAGAGATAGTTCTGAATTATTAGGAATTAATTATCTCACAAAACCCATTACTCCTTCTGATCTGGAAACAGCAATTACAGGGAAAATTGAGCCACCTTCCCAAGAAGCAATTAGCACAGAAAAACCTTCTGAAAATGAGGAGAGAGTTTCATCCCAGCGAGTGCTATTAGCTGAGGATAATCAAGTGAATCAGGTGGTGATACAAGGAATGTTAAAACAACGAGAATTGGAGGTGGAAATTGCTAAAAATGGGAGAGAAGCCTTAGAGAAGTTACAACAAAGTAGAGAGGATTCTCTTTACAGTTTAATTTTAATGGATTGTCAAATGCCAGAAATAGATGGTTATGAGACAACGCAACAAATTCGTCAAGGAAAAGCGGGTGAGGCTTATCAAGATATTCCGATTATCGCAATGACAGCTTATGCGATGAGCGCCGATCGCGAAAAATGTCTCCAAGTCGGGATGAATGAATATTTAAGTAAACCCATTACTCTCGAAAGATTAAATACGGTTTTAGATCAATGGTTAAGCACTTCTATTTCATCTGATCAAGAGGTTATTAATGATAAAATTTTTAACAGTGTTTTAGTTGCAGTGGGAGAAGATAATTCCGAGATAAGACAGCAACTTCTAGAAAATTTCCAAGAAGATTTATCTAAGAGTCTAGAAAAAATCATCCAGACTACCCAAAATCAGGAAATATCGGAATTGAAAAAAGCCGTTCATACCCTGAAAGGAAGTAGTGTTACCATGGGGGCGTTAAGGGTGCGCGATCGGTGTTTAGAAATTGAAAAATTGCTTCAACAAGACAACTTTCCCACTTTTGAGATGATACAACAACTCCAAGCCGAAATTCAAAAAGTTAACCGTTTCATTGGTTATTAGTTATTTGTTATTAGTTATTTGTTATTGGTTATTGGTTATTAGTTATTAGTTATTTGTTCACTGTTCACTGTTCACTGGTCACTGATACCATTTTGAACAATTGGTGCTACAT
>JBKHER010000115.1:0-8005 GCA_046540715.1 Halothece sp. | reverse complement strand
TAGAGAGCAAGATGCTCCCACTGCTGTTAAGCAAATTCCCGTTAGATTTGCAGTTTTATTTAGGTTTTTTACTTCGGCGACTAATATAGCTTTGATAACTTGATTTTTTCCGAAACTTCTTCGTTTTTCCTGTTGATAGATCGGATTTTAAATTATTTAAATTCTCTATCTCTTCTTCCATTTCTGGTGATTGAGCCACTTCTGGTTCTTGATCCAAACAGAATTCCATTGTTGAGTCTAAAAGTTGATGAGTTTTTGCGTAGTCTCCTTGATCAAAGCATTGGATGGCTTCTTCTTTAGCGCGAGCAACTTGTAGTTGGGCTAGCAATTGACGAACTTCTGAATTAAAAGGATAGTTTTCTAATTCCTCTTTAGAAACCACTGGTAATTGAAGACTGGTGGTTTTTTGTTGTCGCTGAGACTGTTCGCGATCATTCCATGATAGATTGATTTCGCAGAGAGATTCCGATGTTTCTAGGGGTGGAACTTTTAACCGCATTACAAAATTAATGGGATTTCCCACGACTAGGTTCGGGAGTTGATACTCACCAGAAGCTGTGGTTTCTAAATCATTAAAGACTTCTTCGACAACTACTCCTGCTTGGGGTGTCACGTTTAAGGTAACTTTCTGTCCAATAGTCGCAACTAACCCGTGTAATTCGGTTTCAAAGATGGCTTCAAGTTCCTGAGGATCTTCAATGTAATAATAGTTACCATCACCACTATTAGCCATGGCTTCCATTAAGTCTTCATTGTAATCGTCTCCGACACCGAGAGTGCTTGTCGTTATCCCATGTTGGGCTAAACCCATGACATCAGATGCGATTACATCAGGATTCGTTTCGCCGACATTAGCGAGTCCATCGGATAATAGCAAAACACGGTTGATGGCTTCTGATTGTATGTGTTGGCTAACTTGGATGCTTCCTTCTAGCCAACCTTGATGTAATGCGGTTGTACCACCAAGGGTTAGAGTTTTAATTTTTTTGAGAATTGCTTCTTTGTTTTCGACAAGTGTATTGGAGACGAGCGTTTCTACCTTATTGTCGTAGATGACAACGCTGACTCGATCAGTGGGAAGCAACTGCTCGATCGCGCAACAGGCTGCTTGACGCGCATATCTCAATTTTGCCCCATGCATTGAACCTGATCGATCAATCACTAACCCAATATTAAGGGGAGGGCGATCAGAAATTTCTGCTGTTTGTGGAGAGGTAATCCGAATTAGGAGATCAAGGGTGGTTGCAGTTTCATGGCTGACTGCGTTACGGAGGGGAATCAATTCGATTGTCGGTTGAGTCATGGTTTTTTATCGGATGAAGTTGATAGGAATTCAATTAAATTTTGGATTTTGCTGAGTAATTGCTTCTGTTGACTCAAATTTTTGGGAAACTTAAAGTCAGACCGAATCTTTAACTCTAATCCTGGGAGGATTTCCCAGTGTGTCCATTGGCTATGATTCAGGTTAGGGGAAAAGGAAGCAGTTGGAGATTCATCGTTACTATAGTCTTCTGCTGGAGAAGAATATTTAGTGGGATTAGATGCAGAGGTTTTAACACGAGAAGAAGACTCACGCTGTCGGAGTTTTTGCAGGTAGTCTAAGGCGCTATTATTCTGCTGAGAAACTTCTAGTTGTACCTCTCCAGTTAACCAATTTTCTAACTCCTTGTTGGTTTTTTGTTTGGCTAAATCATTGATCAAACTTGCACTCATTCCTTCTGCTAATAACCGTCTTACCAATAAGAGTTGTAAGAGATGGCGATAAGTATAAATTGCGTATTTTCCTACCTTGTTCGGTTCATCGATCATACCGACGCTGGTATAGTGTCGGACTAAACGCGGAGTTACTTCTGCTCGCACTTTGGTGTTGTTTTTAGCAAAGGGAAGGAATTGAGGAAGTATTTGGTTTATCACCTCCACAAACTCTTCTAGAGACCATTGGGGATTTTTTTTCGCCCATTGGAAAAGTATGTCCATGGTTTTAGGTTATCACTTACAATTAAACTTGTCAATTACAAAACTTGTTGTAATTGATAGAGGGATGCCGAAGGCGTGAAAATCCCCCCAACCCCGTTTGAAAGGGGATTAAAAATTTACCTTCGCTGTCATCTCAATTAGCCAAGGATGCGCCCGCCATAGCCCATAAGTAAAAAGAGCAACTCCAAGATAAGCGGGACGGAGAAACTCTTGTAGCTTTAAGGTTTGACGACCTTGTAAAATGGCTAGAAACGGAATAACCGAGGTGCGTTCTTTTGCCTCTAAAAAGGCTTGTCCGTAACGATTTGTTAAGCGGCGATCGCCGTGCCAAACGCCAAACAAATGATGAGCAATTAACCCGAAAGAGGTAACTAAAGCAAAAGATGTTCCTAGCCACAGTGTATGGGCGACACACCAGATCACTTGTCCCACCATTTGTGGATGACGAGTAATGCGAATAATCCCCGTTTCGTAGAGATGAACTTGGGGCTTTTGAATCGCGGCAATTTCTAATAAATTAAAGGTCGCAGGATACAGAAACAGAAACGAAATCCCTGAGAGCGTCCAAACAAGGTAAAACACTCCAGGCTGCCCTTGCACTTGCCATAACTGTACGCCATCGTAACGATGATTAAAGAAATAAACAATTAAAATAACAGCTAGGGGAATGCTAACCAGAGCAAAGCCCACTCGATATAAACGCGCCCCAATGACTTTTTCTGCCCAAGGACGCAAAGCAGCTAATCCGCTATGGGTAACTGCAAACCCAAAAAGTAACCCTAACATAACCCAGTGACTACTGGTAAACCAAGATGCTTCCATGATGCCATCACACTCATTACCGTCTCTCAATCAATCCTAACGAAACTCCCCTTAAACCAAGAGGATTTCGTGTTAATGTCAATTCAGAAGAGATAATCATCTTCATTGTTGACGCAGAATCTCTTAACTTTATCCCTTGTATTCTTCTAGCTTTGGCGAGATGTCAGACTTACCGTTTTCTTTGGATCAATTGCGAATTTTAAAGGCGATCGCGGCTGAGGGCAGCTTCAAACGAGCCGCCGATACCCTTTATGTCTCTCAACCTGCGATTAGCTTGCAAATCCAAAATTTAGAGCGACAGATGAATGTTCCCTTATTTGATCGCGGAGGGCGACGGGCGCAATTAACCGAAGCAGGACAACTTTTACTCACCTATGGGGAGAAGATTCTCTCCTTGTGTCAAGAAACCTGTCGCGCGATCGAAGATTTAGAAAATTTGCAAGGAGGAACCTTACTCATTGGGGCCTCTCAAACCACGGGAACCTATCTTTTACCCCGAATGTTAGGGGCGTTTCGACAGAAATATTCCGATGTTTCGGTACAGTTACAGGTTCATTCCACACGGCGCACCTCTTGGAGTGTTGCCAATGGACAGGTGGATCTGGCAATTATCGGCGGGGAAATTCCACCAGAATTGCAAGATACGCTAGAAATTTTCCCTTATGCTGAGGATGAACTCGCCTTAATTATGTCGGGATCTCACCCGATGTCAAAAGAGACTGCTATTCCCAAAGAGGATTTATATAAACTTAACTTTATTACCCTTGATTCTCAATCGACCATTCGCAAAGTCATTGATCAAGTTTTAACTCAGTCTGGAATTAACCCGAAGCGTCTGAATATTGAAATGGAATTAAATTCCATTGAAGCGATTAAAAATGCGGTGCAGTCTGGGTTGGGCGTGGCGTTTGTCTCAATTTCGGCGATTGAAAAAGAATTACAAATGGGCACTCTCTATCGCATTAATATTGAAGAAGTAGTGGTGAAACGGAGACTCTCCTTAATTATTAACCCCCATCGCTATCGATCAAAAGCGGCTGCTGCTTTTATTCAAGAAATTTTGCCACAATTCTGTACCAATGGTTGGTTTAGTGGCGCTGAAGTCACTCCTCATCCTGCTCATGATCCCAGTCAACGCCCCCTTCCTGAGTCAGTAGTTGAAAATTCTCCTTATCCTGAAATAACCTAATATTCATTATTCAGTTTTAGTTCCATGAAAACTTACTGCACTCGTCCCAACTGCTCGCAACCAATTAATGAATTTCCAGAGCTAGATGATCGCTCTGAGT
Organism: Halothece sp.; assembly: GCA_046540715.1. Taxonomy (GTDB): domain Bacteria; phylum Cyanobacteriota; class Cyanobacteriia; order Cyanobacteriales; family Rubidibacteraceae; genus Halothece. The sequence goes on along the minus strand of JBKHER010000115.1, from coordinate 3,917 downwards.
TACAAACCAGTCAACAAAAATATTGTAATTGTTGTGGAATGCCTCAAATTTTAGCAGGACGATATATTCCGCAGAAACTTTTGGGAAGGGGTGGGTTTGGGGCGGCGTATCTCGCGCTTGATCGTCATAGCACTCAGCTTCGCCAATGTGTCGTCAAACAATTTCAGCCTGCAGCTAGTTTTCAGGAAAAACACTTAAAAACAGCCGAGAAATTATTTATTCGGGAAGCAGAAGTGTTAGAAAGTTTAGGAAATCATCATCCTCAAATCCCTGATTTATATGCTTTTTTTCCGATTATCGTTTCAGAAGAAGAGGAAGAAAAGCAATTTTTTTATATTGTCCAAGAGTTTATTGACGGGGAAACTTTAGAACAAGAAGTGCAGCGAAAAGGGAAATTAAGTGAAACAGAAATTATTGATTTATTAGAGAATTTACTGCCCATTTTAAGGTTTGTTCATGAACATAATTCCATTCATCGTGATATCAAACCATCTAATATCATACGCGATCGCGAAGGAAAAATATATCTCCTAGATTTTGGAGCAGTCAAACGAGTAACAGGAGCAACCACAGGAAATAATTATTCTACAGGAATTTTCTCGATGGGGTTTGCACCTCCTGAGCAAATGCACGGACGCGAAATTTATCCCTCGACCGATTTATATGCTCTAGCAGCTACCTGTGTTTGTTTAATCACGGGAAAACCAATTCAGGAGTTATATGACTCTTATAATAATCAGTGGCGATGGGATATTTGCCCTGAAATTAGTGATAAATTATGCCATATTTTGCAACGAATGCTATTAGCAACCCCTAAAGATCGCTTTGCCTCAGCCCAAGGAGTTTTAAATGCTCTTAATGAAGAAGAAAGCACAGAAGTTAAACCAAAAATTACCAACTCTAGCACTTCCGAAACTTCTACCTTAAGCCAGCCTGCTGATTTAAAATCGCTGTTTTCTGCTTCGCAACCTGTAGAGACGAATCCCCCCGAAAAGGAATTTTCCTCCTCTTTATCCCCAGACTCCGAGGCGCTAGAAGAAGACGCAACTGCCTTACAATCTTCCCAAAAAGCAGTTTCTCCTTCCACTGAGAAGCAACTCTCAGAGAAAACCTCGACAGAGGTAAAAAAAAGCCATCAATCTTCTACAGCTGCAGTACAAGAATTACCTACTGACTCCTCCGCTCAAGAAACAATTCGTAAAGGTTCTTACTTTCCCCTATGGGAAGTTTTAGCCAATGCTGGATTTACTGGTTCGCAAGGGGCATTATTATTAATTGCCTTAACCAGTGTTTTTCCAGCCCCAGCCATTAGTATAGGGCTTTGGGGAATGAGTATGGGAGGATTAATTTATGCTCAATGGAAAAGATGGATTGAAAAATTTGATTTATTGATTTTAGGGGGAATGACCTTAGGGCTAGTGATCTTTATTCCTCCTCTGAGTAATCCTCCAGCTTTAACGGTGGTTGTAGCCACAGTCGTTGCAGGATCAGGCGCGATCGCGCTAATAACTCTCTTTCGCATCATCTTAAAACTAATGGCTCGTTAATCTTCTCCTGAGCAAAAATTGTTAAGCTACCAGTAAACTAATGAGTCTGAGCGATCGCTTATGGGGCAAAAGAATGAAACCTTAATTCTAGTGCCAATATTCGTTGTTACCCTTGCTATTTTGAGCGGTGGTATCTGGTGGCTTTGGGAAAATTTTAAGGTTAATGGAAAAGACAAAACTGCGAGAAATCACACACCTTTAGAAACTTTCAACACTTTTGGAGAAGTCTCACCCATCCCATCAGGATCATTTTCTTATCTGGCAAGCCCGAGTTGGGATTCAATACAAGAAGCCATTGATCCCATTATTAGAGAAATTCATCCCCAATTTCAAGTTCGCTACAGCGGTTCCATTACACAAACGTCTCAAATAGAGAGTGAAATCCCGAAACAATTAAGCAATAATCAAATCGCTTTCTCACAAGTGTCTCGCCCACTTACCCAAAAAATCGGGAATACAACCATTGAACTTGACGGAAATTCCCTCAGACAAATTCCCATCGCGCTTAATGTCATTGCCATTGCCGTTAATCATAACTTAGAGATTCCCAACTTAACCCAAGAACAACTACGAGACATTTATACTGGCAAAATCCGCAATTGGGAACAAGTCGGTGGCCCCAACCTAGAAATTATCCCTTATTCTCAAGCTAACCCAAAGCGAAAAACTGTTAAATTCTTTACCGAAGATGTCCTCAAGGGAGAAAGTTTCAGTTCTAATGTCGAGAAAATTGATACTCCCACCGCTGCTTTGAAACAAGTCTCGGCAAATCAAGGCGCAATTTATTATGGTTTAGCTTCACAAGTTGTGCGTGATTGTTCCGTCAAACCCCTTCCCCTCCAAACTGAGGAAGAGGAAGTCATTTCTCCTTATCAGGGTTCCCTAGTTTCCCCAGAAGAGTGTCGTAACACTGGAGAACCCAATCAGCTAAACCTTGAGGCGTTTCAAAATGGAGATTATCCTCTCACTCGTCCTTGGTTTATTGTTTTTCAAGAAAACGGCGGGAGCAACGAAAAAGCGGGTAAAGCCTATGCCCAACTTCTGCTAACTCAACAGGGACAGCATTTAATTCGTAATCGGGGATTAATTCCTGTTCGATGATCTTGACTAAATTAACCTTCTTTTTACCAAACCTTGCGCTTATGTTCCATGCTTCTAAATATGCCCTTGTCCATGAATGGCTCACCCCTAAACAGACAGGTGGATCAGAATTAGTCGTTAAACAAATTCTGCAAAATATTAATGCTGATCTTTATGCCTTAATTGACTTTGAATCCACTAACCCCAATAGCTATCTCTACCAACGTCAAATTGGCACAACGTTTCTACAACACTTTCCCCTCGTCCGTAATGGCGTACAAAAATACTTACCTCTACTTCCCTTTGCCATTGAACAACTTGATCTAAGCGATTATGAGATTATTCTCTCTTCCTCTCATGCCGTAGCAAAAGGAGTCATTACCAGTCCTCATCAACACCACATCTGTTATTGTCATACTCCCATGCGGTATGCTTGGGACTTAACCTTTGAATATCTCCAGCAAAGCCCCATGGGGAAAGGATTAAGAGGAATTTTAACCCGCTACCTTTTACACCGACTGCGACAATGGGATGTCATCAGTGCGAACCGCGTTGATCATTTTATTGCCAACTCTCACCACACCGCAAAACGGATTTGGCGTTGCTATCGTCGTGAGGCGACAGTGATTTATCCGCCTGTGAATATTGATCGCTTTTCTTATCAAGCAGATAAAGCAGACTTTTATGTGACTGTTTCTCGGTTAGTCAGTTATAAACAAATCTCTCTCATTGTCCAAGCCTTTAACCAACTGCAACGCCCGTTGGTCATTATTGGCGGCGGCTCACAATTAGCAACACTGCGAAAACAAGCTAACCCCAATATTCAACTTTTAGGAAATCAGCCTAATGAAGTGGTAGAAGCATATCTAAAACAAGCCAAAGCCTTTGTTTATGCCGCTTGTGAAGATTTTGGCATCGCCTTGGTAGAAGCCCAAGCCTGTGGCACACCAGTAATTGCTTATGATGCAGGAGGGGCCAAAGAAACGGTTAAAGATTTTCGCAAATATCCAGACCAGGCAACAGGATTATTATTTTCACCCCAAACCCCTGCAGCCCTTGTGGAAGCCGTGGAATGCTTTGAAGCCAAACAGGATCAATTTTCTCCTGAAACCATTTATCAACAAGCCACCCACTTTTCCCCTCAGCAGTTTAATACTCGTTATTTAGAGCTTTTAGAGAGGGTTGAAAATTGGTGATGATAATGATTCCAAATAAAAACCATCAGGTGAAAAGTAGTGAGAGCATCTTGCTCTCTACTAGTAACCGAGACGGTGGCACTACGGAAACGAA
>JBKHER010000114.1:0-8019 GCA_046540715.1 Halothece sp. | reverse complement strand
CCAATCAAAAACAGCAGTTTAATTGTAGTGGGAGCATCTTGCTCCCTAGTAGTAACCAAGATAGCTGCTGGCTTGTCAATTAATTGGTAATGACTATAAAAATGGGGGAAGACCTATTAAGCAACACCTGTTTCCGCTTCTGGCATAGTCATGGCCGTTGCTTCTTGACCTTTTTGCTTAAGAATGCGTTCAATTTCTTGATCGATAAAGAAGATCCCTTGTCCTTCAATACCAATCATTTCAATTTTATCAAGAATCGTCTTAAATAAAACTTCTTCTTGATGTTGTTCTGACACATACCATTGCAGAAACTGAAGCGTCGCATAATCTTGCTCTTTTGTTGCCAGATGCACTAAATTGTTAACATTTTTAGTAACTAACTGTTCATGTTTAAAGGTTTGTTCAAAAACATCTTTAACGGATTGAAATTGGGTAGGGGGAGAGTCAATCGGTCCGACAATTGCTAAATTTCCTTTTTCATTGACATAAGTTAAAATTTTACGCATGTGCATTCTTTCTTCATCGGCATGTTCATCCAGAAACGCCGCTGCCCCATCTAAGCCCTTAAAAGCACACCAGCAGCTCATTTGCAAATATAAATTGGAGGAATACATTTCACAATTAATTTGCTTGTTCAGAGCCTCAGTCATTGCTTCAGATAACATAAATTAACTCCTTAGTTTTACCATTTCAATAAATTGAATCGTTCCATATCCACAGTATTGCGATTACGATAAATAGCAAGAATAATTGCTAATCCTACGGCTGATTCGGCAGCAGCAACAATAATCACAAACACTGAAAACACTTGCCCTTTAATATCAACGGGGTCAATAAAACTCGAAAAGCCGATTAAATTTAAATTAACGGCATTCAGTAATAATTCAATCGACATTAGGACTCTTACCACATTACGACTAGTCACTAAACCATAAATGCCTATACAAAATAACCCGGCTGCTAGGATTAAAAAATATTCTAATTGTAATTCCATCTTGACTTTTTCTCCTAACTATTCTTCTGAATCATTTTTACCGACAGAAATTAATTCCCGAGGACGTTCTTGTAAACTGTAGGCTTCCGTTTGCGCCAAATCGGTTTCTCCTTCTTCTGGAATTAAATCACGACGGGCAATAATAATTGCACCGACCATAGTAATTAAAAGTAAGACTGAGGCTAATTCAAAGGGGAGAAGATAATCACTAAAGAAATGCTTACCAATTTTAATCACTGATCCTTCGGTAACCACCCCTGCGCGATCGGCCAGTGACCAAGGGGTAGAAATTGCCATAGTTCCTAGTAAGGCAAATAAGCCAATACACACTATTGCTGTAGCAACACTTCTAATCCAACTACGGCTAATAGGGGGAAAAGTTTCTTTTTTATTCACCAGCATGATGGCAAATAAAATTAAAACATTCACTGCACCTACATAAACTAAAATTTGAGAAGCAGCCACAAATTCAGCATTCAGTAATAAATATAATCCCGAAATACTAATAAAAACGCCTCCTAGTAAAAAGGCAGAATAAACAATATTTCTGAGTAAAACGACTCCTAACGCTGCACTAAACATCATGGCAGCAAGAATGATAAATGAAACAAATTGAACGCCTTGTGCTAAATCCACGACTATTTCCCTTAATTATTACGTTACAAACATGGCTAACCTCCCCCAATAGAGATCAGGGGAGATTTCAATCAAGTTTTAGTTTTGATTCGCTTCTTCTTGCGACTCTTCCGCTTTGTTTTCTTGGAGTTCTTCCAAAATATCTTCAGGATAACGACCTGCGCGAAGTGATCCCTCTGGCAAGTCATGAGGATCAATCACTCCTTTCGGAAGATATCCTAATTCTCTAAGCGGTGTCACCATTGGGTCTTGAGTCACTTTATAGGGAATGCGACCCATTGCCACATTATCATAGTTCAGTTCATGGCGGTCAAAACTAGCTAGTTCATAGTCCTCTGTCATGGAAATACAGTTGGTGGGACAGTATTCCACACAATTTCCGCAGAAAATACAAACCCCAAAATCAATACTGTAGTGTTTGAGTTTCTTCTGTTTTTTCTTACCCACTTTTTCAAATTCCCAATCCACGACAGGGAGGTTAATGGGACAAACCCGAACACAAACTTCGCAGGAAATGCACTTGTCAAATTCAAAGTGGATTCTTCCCCGATAGCGTTCAGAGGGAATTAGTTTTTCGTAAGGATATTGTACGGTAACGGGACGACGGCTGAGATGGTCAAAGGTAACTGATAACCCCTGACCAATATATTTGGCTGATTGCCAAGAAGTTTTGGCATATTCACCGACTTGCTTGAGAATTTTAAACATAAGTCTTCTCGTTGTTGGTTTTCTTCCAATGATGAAAAGCGGGAGTCAAGAGAGTTAACCCCCAAAGGCTGCAGGGAAAGCTAGTTTTAAGCCTGCAGTAATGAGTAAGTTGGCTAAAGAGATCGGGAGAAGGAATTTCCAACCTAAATCTAGGAGTTGATCAATCCGAACTCGGGGAACTGTCCAACGCAATAAAATGGCAATGAAGACGAGGAAATAGGCTTTAAGCAGGGTCATGATAATCCCTAACGAGGCAGTGGAAACTTGTAACCAAGGGGTATTAGGACTAACGCCCAACCAATTGGCCATTTGACTTAAAGGAATCGGAAATTCCCAACCCCCGAGATAAAGAATGGAAAATAAAATTGCTGAGAGAACCAAGTTCACATAAGAACCCAGAAAGAACAGCGCAAACTTCATCCCTGAGTATTCGGTTTGATACCCAGCAACTAATTCCTCTTCTGCTTCAGGTAAGTCAAAGGGTAAGCGTTCACATTCAGCCAGGGCAGCAATCCAGAAAATCAGAAAACCTGCGGGTTGTCGCCAGATATTCCAGCCTAAAATGCCATAGCCTGCTTGTTGCTCGACAATATCAATGGTGCTGAGGCTATTAGACATCATAACTACGGCGAGAACAGCAAGTGCAAGGGGAATTTCATAACTAATAGATTGCGCCGCGGCTCTTAACCCCCCAATGAGAGAGTATTTATTATTGGAGGCATATCCAGCCATTAATAGCCCAATGGGAACGATACTTGAAAGGGCAATCCAGAGAAAGATTCCCATCCCGAGGTCAGTAATAATCAGATTTTGCCCAAAGGGAATAATGAGATAGGACAAGAAAACAGGAATTACCACCAAAACTGGTCCCAAAGTAAATAAAAAGGGATCTGACTTCCCTGGAACCACATCTTCTTTAAAAACTAGCTTAATGCCATCAGCGACGGGTTGGAGAACTCCTAAAGGTCCGGCATATTCTGGACCAATCCGTTGTTGGGCAGCCGCGGAGATTTTTCGCTCTAACCAAACGCTGACTAAAACGCCAACGGTGGCAGCAATAATCATCAGGAACATGGGAAGTGGCATCCAAAGGGCTTTCGCCGCCCCAGGTGGAATGCCAAACCCTTGGAGAGATTCAATAAAATTAGCTCGGAGATCAATTCCAGAATTCATGTTTTTGTAATTAAATTTGCATATTCTCGCTATTAAGCTCAATCAAGTAAAATTACTCGAAAGATTGATCAGATTTAATTAAGATTTGTATCCTACTGTCTAGTATATCGTTAAGGAGGGCTTTTCTGGGCAGAGCAAAACCAGAAACTACTTATAGGTTTGATGATCTTTTTTCAATTGGTAAGTAGGAGACCCCATGAGAGCCAACATATTCTTGTGTGGGTCGGAAAATGCGATTGACGGTTAATTGCTCTTTCCAGTGGGCAAGCCATCCGGCAACCCGAGCAATGGCAAAAATGGGGGTAAATAAGTCGGTAGGAATCCCTAAATGACGGTAAACTAGCCCTGAGTAAAAGTCAACATTAGCATAAATGCCTTTGTGACCGAGTTTTTCTTCGACGACTTTTTCTAATTCCACCGCCACCTCATAATAGGGGTCTGATCCAGTTTTTTCAAAGAGTTGTTCTGCTAAGTTTTGCAAAATGGTTGCTCTGGGATCTTTAACGGTATAAACCCGATGACCAAAGCCCATGATTTTTTGTTTTTGCGCGATCGCGTTTTCCACAAAGGGACGCACATTTTCCACAGAGCCAATTTCATCTAACATGGAAATGACTTCTTCATTTGCTCCACCATGAAGCGGACCGGCTAAGGTTCCCACCGCCGAAGCCATGACAGCATAGGGATCAGTGAGAGTCGAAGCGGTTACCATAGCCGAGAAGGTAGAAGCATTAATGGTGTGTTCGGCATGTAGAGTCAGACAAACATCAAAAACTTTCGCGGCAAAGGGATCAGGTTCTTGTTCGGTTAGCATATACAAGAAATTACTAGAGTAATCAAGATCATCGCGAGGTTGAACCGGATCATTCCCTTTCCGCATCAGTTGAAACGCTGCTACCATGGTGGGAATTTTCGCCAAGAGACGGACCACAGCTTCTCGGATATACTCAGGATTATCTAATGCTCGTCGAGAGTAAAATAACCCTAACGCGGCCGCCGAGGCTTGGAGTGCATCCATGGGATGACCGGTTTCGGGAAAACATTTCATCATGTCCCGAATGCGATATTTAATCCGTCGATGGTAACGCACTTCATTCTGGAAGTTCTCTAGCTCCGTTTTAGACGGTAATTCTCCCCACACGAGCAAGTAAGCTGTTTCTAAAAAATTACTGTAGGCTGCGAGTTCTTCAATGCGAATCCCTCGGTATTCTAAAAGACCTTGGCTACCATCAACATAACTAACTTCGGAACGAGTGGCGGGGATTCCTTCTAAACCGGGCTTATACTCGCAGACTGCCATAGCGTAACTACCTTATTTATAAGAACACAATGAATCTGACAATAATTTATCGCAAAATTGCTAACGATAGTGATTCTGATTTGACAGTTCCCCTTTCAATACTAGGAAAATTCTAGATAATGGATAAATATCCCTCGATAAGAAGCCATCAACTCGATTTTGGAATCTTTAATATATGTCTTGGACTCGCCTGATCAGCGCAATTATCGCGATTTTTGTTGCCCTAGGAATGATTGTTTTGGGGGGCTGGTATTTTACCCTCGGCTTTTGTGTGATTGTTTTTCTGGGACAGCTGGAGTATTTTCAACTGGTACGGGCGAAAGGAATTGAACCGGCGGCAAAAACAACGTTTGCAGTTTCTCAGCTTTTGTTAATTACAGCCGCGATCGCGCCCTCTTTAACGGATGCCATGTTTCCAGTGGCAGGAACGTTAATTTGTTTTTATTTACTTTTTCTCCCGAAAATGTCCACCATTGCTGATATTGCCACTTCTTTACTAGGACTCTTTTACGGCGGCTATTTACCCAGTTACTGGATACGCTTACGGGTAGGACTTGATCTAGAGGTAGAATCAGTGTTGCCCCTAAATGGCTATTGGCCCCAATCTTGGTCGGATTTAACGCATTTCCCCCAAGGTTTGGTTTTAACTTTCTTAGCCTTTGGTTGTATTTGGGCCGCGGATATTGGGGCTTATGTCATGGGAAAATCTCTAGGGAAAACCCAACTCTCGGACATTAGCCCGAAAAAAACAGTAGAAGGGGCAGTTTTTGGAGTTATGGGGAGTATTACGATCGCTGAGTTAGGGGCCTGGTCGCTACATTGGCAATGGTGGGCGCTCAGTGGTCTTTTTTTCGGAGGAATGATTGGGGTGAGTAGTTTGTTAGGGGATTTAACCGAGTCCATGATTAAGCGTGATGCTGGCGTTAAAGATTCAGGACAGCTTATTCCAGGACATGGGGGAATTTTAGATCGCACTGATAGTTATGTATTTACGGCTCCGTTAGTTTATTATTTCTTTACGCTGTTTTTACCGCTACTAGGAACCTCAATTTAAAAATTCTGGGAGACAACGGTTCTAAAATAGAGGGTGATCGAATAAAAATAAGTTATAAACGATATGACTGCATCGGTGACGGCTCAAGATAACCAAGTGTTTACCCAAAAAATTAAGGGCGCTCGTCGTCCTAGTAATTACTTTTGGGCAGTTATCGCCATGATAGGCGGTGTCGGGTTTCTGCTGGCTGGCTTGTCTAGCTATTTCAAAATTAATTTACTGATTGTCAGTGATCCACGGGGATTACAATTTATTCCCCAAGGCATTGCTTTAACGTTTTATGGCGTTGCTGGTTCGTTAGTTTCTCTCTATCTCTGGTTGGTAGTCCTTTGGGATGTTGGCGGTGGCTACAATGAGTTTAATAAAAATACAAATCAAGTTAAAATTTTCCGTTGGGGATATCCGGGGAAAAACCGTCGCATTGAATTGGAAAAGAAACTAGATGAGGTGGAGGCGGTCAAAGCAGAAATCAAGGAGGGGCTAAATCCTAAACGCTCCCTTTATCTGCGGCTTAAAGGAAGTCGCCCGATTCCCCTCACTCGTGTCGGTGAACCCCTTCCTCTTACTGAGTTAGAAAACCAAGGAGCGGAGCTGGCTCGCTTTTTAGGTGTCCCCTTAGAAGGAATTTAAAGCGATTATAGTTATGTCTAAGATTATTAAGTCGTGGCTGCTGCCATGGTTATCGGTGCTACTGGCGATCGCGGTTTTGATTAGTGGTTGTAGCCCCAGTGCAGAAAGTCAAGAAAATAGTTCTCAAGTGTCCCAAACCAATGAAGTTGATATGAGTGATTTACCGCAGTTAAATGGCAAAGCAACCGTTGAGTTAACGGTTAATGGATCGCCAATTGTTATTGAGGTCGATGGTGAGTACGCACCGATTACGGCTGGCAATTTTGTAGATTTAGTGCAAAGAGAGTTTTATAATGGGTTAACCTTTCATCGCGTGGTCAAAGAACCCCAACCCTTTGTGGTGCAAGGAGGCGATCCCAAGGGAAATGGTACTGGTGGATTTGTTAACCCTGAAACCAATCAAAAACGCTCGATTCCCCTCGAAATTACCCCAGAAGGAGAGTCGGAACCTGTTTATGGGAAAACACTCAAACAAGCTGGTGTGGGAGGAAAACCTCAACTTAAGCATACGGAGGGGGTTTTATCAATGGCGCGATCGCAGATGCCTAATTCTGCGTCTTCTCAGTTTTTTATTACCTTAGCCGATGTTCCCTTCCTAGATGGCGATTATGCCGCTTTTGGAAAGGTGGAAAGTGGCATGGATGTGGTGAAAAATATCCAAGTTGGGGACACAATTGAAGCGGCGAAAGTGGTTTCGGGATTGGAAAATCTCCAACAGTAAGTAGGAATGCGATCGCGCTACTATAAAATTAATTATCGTCAAGCGCGATCGAGTCTCATGTATCAAACTGATCCCCCTTTACCGCCAAAAGAAACCCTTCCCACCATGTATGATCTTCCCAGTGAAGATCCTGAGGAATCTGGTTTGCCTGACGAATTTCATAATTTACAGCCTCAATTGCTACGGGAGACTTTTCAACCTCCCACCTATGGGACTGAGGAAATGTTTATTGGCACTGACCTCAATCTTTATTATGACGTTCATCATCCTTTATGGTATAAACGCCCAGATTGGTTTGCGGTGGTGGGGGTTTCTCGTTTTTATGAAGCGCAAGATTTGCGTTTAAGTTATGTGATTTGGCAAGAAGGAGTCAGTCCATTAGTGGTGGTGGAATTGCTTTCTCCGGGAACAGAAAAAGAAGATTTAGGGCAAACCCCCCTTACATCCCCCCTAATATGGGGGAACGAGGGGGGTCAACCTCCCACTAAATGGGAAGTCTATGAGCGAATTTTAAGGATTCCCTATTATGTAGTGTTTAATCGCTATACCGATGAGTTACAAGTCTTTGCCCTCCAAGGGGAACGATATCAGGAATTAAATCTAGAAGGGAGACAATTTTGGATTCCGAGTGTAGAACTGGGATTAGGAGTGTGGCAAGGGACTTATGATGGTATTAATCGGCAATGGTTACGTTGGTTTGATGCTAATGGGAATTGGATGCCCACGTTAGCCGAACAAAGAGAACAGGAACGAGAACGAGCGAATCAACAACAGCAACAAGTTGAACAAGAAAAACAACGAGC
>JBKHER010000113.1:0-8028 GCA_046540715.1 Halothece sp. | reverse complement strand
TAAGTTGATTCCAACGGTTATTGACTTAGAATGATCATTGTTAATTATCGAGTGACCTTAGACAGGAGAATCATCCTTGGGCATTGACCTTCGCAGTTACGTCTATTTAGACAGTTTACAAGCACAGCACGCCGCCTATATGGGAACTGTATCATTAGGCTTCTTACCGCTTCCAGGCGATACCTCACTATGGATTGAAATTTCTCCAGGGATTGAGATTAACCGTATTACCGATGTCGCCCTGAAAGCAACCAATGTTCGCCCAGGAGTGCAGGTGGTGGAACGTTTATATGGGTTGTTAGAAATTCATTCTTCCCAAAAAGGAGACGTAACAATAGCTGGGGGCGCAATTCTCGATGCTTTAGGGGTGTCAGAAAAAGACGGACTGAAGCCAAAAGTTGTTTCGAGTCAAATTATCCGCAATATCGATGCTCACCAAGCCCAGCTAATTAATCGCACTCGCCGTGGGCATATGTTATTAAAAGGAGAAAGTTTATATGTTTTTGAGGTAGAACCAGCCGCCTTTGCTGCTCTCGCCGCTAACGAAGCTGAAAAAGCGGCGAATATTAATATCTTGCAAGTTTCTGCGGTGGGGAGTTTTGGCAGATTATATTTAGGCGGAGAAGAACGGGAAATTATTGCTGCCTCTCACGCGGTTAAAGCTGCTATTGAAAATGTGAGAGGGCGAGATGAATCAATTGTTAGTCGCGAATAAGGTTGCAAAAGAGGGAAAGAGAAACCAAGATTTGTCTCTATTCCCTCATACAAAGGTCTTTGGTTAGACCTCCGCATTATATTGGGCAGCCGCAGCTCCTAAGTCATCTAAGTTAACTAAACCATCCCCATTAAAATCAGCCTCAGCATCAAAATCCTCTCCAGCTCTTGCCGCAGAAAAGGCGGATGCAAAAAGAGAAATATCCTCTTCATTAACAACACCGTCACCACCGAGGTCAAATATTGCTGGATCGTCTAAATCTATAGGGTCTTCTGGCTGATCAGAATCATCATCTGGCTCATCTAAAACCACATTTCCTTCGTGGTTAACGGTTTGTTCGGATAAATTCAAGCCAAAGGGATCCTCATCTGTAATAGAAAACCCAAAATCAAAGCCTTCTGCTGGATCGTCAGGGGTTTCATTCCCAAAAGTAGCCTGATCTGGAAGTCCTAAACCTTGCAAGATCCTTTGGTCAAGACTGACACTGGTTGTACCCCCAGTAATTTCGAGATCGCCTTCTTCTGTTGGCGACACTTCAGCATCAACGCGAACATCGCCAATATCGGTTCCTGCTGACCCCTCATTCCCGACAAAGGTTGCGAGTTCCGAAGAAGCCAGAAGATCAATATCACTCAAAGTGACAACACTTTCTTCTTGATTAAAATCGACTGTTTCTGGCGCGGATCCATCTGCCAAGGGCCCATCAAACTCATTCCCCTGAAGGCTAATTGGAGAAGCACTTTCTAAAAAGAACCCACTGGTATTCTCGCCCAGGCGAGTGCTATCAAAGTTAATAATGGGATTCTCGATCAGGGGTTGTGACCCATCTTCAGTCTCGATCGTTACCGCCCCTTCATGGTTAACGCTTTGTTCAGAAAGTTCAAGGGTAAAAGGCTCCTGATCTGTAATCGAGAAACCAAAATCAAAGCCGTCTGCAACATTTTCTGTATCAGTATTATTTTCTGATACCTCGACCTCTAGCGTGTCTAATAACACAGGGGCAAAGTTAACGCTAGTTGTCCCGCCAACAATCGCTAAGTTACCGTCTTCAGTTAGATCAATCTCAGCATCAACGCGAACATCTCCAATATCGGTTCCTGCTAAGTTCTCATCATCGAGAGAGTTAGCAAGTTCGGAAGAAAGTAGAAGATCAATGTCGCTTAAGATAACACTGTTTTCTTCTAGATTCAACTCAACTGTCTCAGGGAGGGATCCATCTGCTAAAATTCCCTCAAATTCATTGCCCATAAGCTCTAAAGGGGAAGCATTTTCTAGAAAGAAACCACTGGTGTTCTCTCCAATGCGACCACTATTAAAACCAATGATGGGATCTTCAATTGTAATTGCCAATGTGTTACTCCTCTCGAATATTTAACTTAATGCAAAACGCTATTAAGTTTAAAGCCTACCATTCTGATTCTATTTAAGCAACTAATTAATTTGCAAAATTAGCATCAAAACTATGAAATAAGTATTATTAACTAGACAATATACTCTTGATTTATTGCGCGATCGCGCTAATGATTAATCAGACTTTAATGCCGATAATTGTTGCTCTAAAGTAGCATTGGTGTTATTTTCAGACGTTTTAGTTACCTCAAAAGTTTTATTCACTGCTTCTGGGGTTTTGAGTAGTTCTTGACATAACTTAGCAATAGTTTCTCGACTGACTTGACCTTTTAATGTGTCTCCTTGTTCCAAATACAAATCTTCTTTTGTTGTCTCTTCAGTGAGGGCGCAAGGACGAATAATGGTGTAGGGAATCCCACTTTCTCGGATGCAATTTTCTCCCGCTAATTTCCAAGTTAAAATGCCGCCTAATTGGTCATTCATTTGTACGGCTGGGGGTTCTTGACTGAGATCAAGATCAGATCGCCCAGGGCGAGTTACCCCTGCTGAACTAATCATAATAAATTGAGGGGTTTTCTCTCGATAGGCTTGGATTTGTTCCACTTCTAACCGAAATAAACCAGGCTGAAAATAAGGGTTAAGTTCTTTGTCATATTCAAATTTACTTAACATTAATTGCATGGAATTGATCTGACTTTCATTGAAAGGCGGTGCATCTTTCATAACTTTCGCTCGAAATACTGGCGTTAATTCGGAAAAGGGAATATAAACATCACGCCAATGATCTTTTTGAGTATCAAAAGAGTAAGCATAACCAATTCCATCCCAACGGCTATCACAACGGAGAAAGAATTTATAACGGTTGCCATCTCCTTTGACTCGTAAATAAATGCCTTGATATCCTGATAGGTTTAAAGGGGGTTCAAAGTTGCGAGTGCGAACTGAGGCAAATCCGCCATTATTTTCTGTGGAAACATTGCCTGAAAAAATGCCTTTATTGCCTTCTACTGAAAAGCCACTAGCACTAATTCCTCCCATGACGACATCATCTAAGGCTCCCCAAATCGCTTTCATATCTTCTGTCACTTTTCTAAAGTCAAATATTGATTGATAAGTTGTATTAGGAAGCGATTGTTTTGCTAAATTAACTAAGTTTTTGATTCCTTTATATTCCACCGCTTCAGGAGTTGATTCGGCAACTTCTGGCTCGTAAAATTTAACACCTTGATAATATTTTTGGCGATCAGTCGTATCTCCTTCTACGGGTTGAATGCGAGTGCCAGTGCAACAAATAATGGCAGTAACATTTTCCATGAGTTCTGGTTTTAGACTCTCAGGAATGGTAATATCTCCTTCGTAAAAGTCGAGGTTTTCTCCTAAAATAGTACGAGCGCGATCGCGGCTTCTCACTAAAGCCCGAACGGGATAATTCTGCTGTTTTAATTCTCTAATGACTCGCTTTCCAACACCTCCAGTTGCGCCAGCGACTAAAATGGTTCCCGTGGTTGATGGTTTCATCTTAGGGGAAGTGGTAGGTTGGTTTCCTAAAATCATTTTTTTAACTCCAGGTAAGTTACTTAAAAAGGGAATAACATCAAAATAGGCTAAGGTTTGAATTAACCGCATTATCGAGTTTTGCTCAGTCATACTTTCGCGTATTACTCCTATTTTTTGATATAATTAAGTAAATCTAGATATAGCAATCCTAAGTGTATTGTAAACTATCCTCCCTTCGCCCCCCTTTGAAAGGGGGGAAACAAGCTAAAAACGGTGAATCAAGTTTTTACAAATGAATTAGAACTGCTATAGCTAAGGGCAACTAATATTACTGTAACGAAATTCAAAAATGACAGAAGACGCAACGAATCAATCGCAGGTGAAATATGGAGAACGGGAAATTGCAGAAGGGGAGTTGATTACATTTCCCAATCCCCGTCCAGGGCGACGTTACCATGTTGATATTAGTTTGCCAGAGTTTACCTGCAAGTGTCCTTTTTCGGGCTATCCTGATTTTGCCACGATTAAAATTCGGTATATGCCCGATCGCGCAGTGGTAGAATTAAAGGCAATTAAGCTCTATATCAATAGTTATCGCGATCGCTACATTTCCCACGAAGAAGCGGTTAATCAAATTTTAGATGATTTTGTGGCAGCGTGTAATCCGCTAGAGGTAACTGTTACAGGTGACTTTTCGCCACGAGGGAATGTTCATACGGTGGTGGAGGTTCATCATCAACAATCTCAGAGTTGATCCGATAGTGATTCCAAATAAAAACCATCAGGTGAAAAGTTCCCCTAAATCCCCCCTACCTTTGAAAGGGGGGAAAACGGATTAAATTAACTAAACTTAACGATACATTCATTCATATTTCCTCAAATTGCGTAACTTCTGTTACAGAATTAAGTTAATGAGAAAACAATGCTCTTAAAGCAATAGTTTAAATGTCGGAGGAATAGATAACACAGAATCATTCTAGTTTAAGTAACAGTTGTTAATGAGGAGAGTAACAGTGAAACCCGAAATTCCTCAAGGTGTCAAGGAAACCTTGTTAGAGACGTTGCGGTTAGATATCCAGTTAAATTTATTAGAGCGTGCTATTAACGCGAGTAGCAATGGGATTATTATTACTGATGCCCAGCAGCAAGATAACCCAATTATTTACATTAATGAGGCGTTTGAAAGAATTACTGGCTATACCTTTAATGAAGTAGTAGGCTACAATTGTCGCTTTTTGCAAGGAAATGATTGTGAGCAACCTGGGTTAAAAAAGATTAGAATGGCTTTACAGCAAGGTCAAGAATGTTGCACTGTGTTAAGAAATTATCGTAAAGATGGCAGTCAGTTTTGGAATGAACTGTATATTTCTCCTGTAAAAGATGTAACAGGCAAAATTACTAATTTTATTGGGGTTCAAAATGATATTACCGAACGTAAATTAGCCGAAGAGAAGCTCAAAGCAAGTGAACAGCAGTTTCGCATTGCCTTTGAAAATGCCCCTGTCGCAACGGCGTTGGTAGCACTTAATGGCAGTTTCTTAGAAGTTAATGAAAGTTTATGTAAGTTATTAGGTTACTCAAAAGAGGCGTTGATGGCGCGATCGCTGCTGGAAATTAGCCATCCCGATGAGATTACAGAAGGGAAACTGCTTTATCGACGTTGCTTACAGGGAGAAATTAATAATTTCCAATTAGAAAAATGTTATGTCACTCAAGATGGCAATACCATTTCTGCTTTAGTGAAAGTAACCTTGGTGCGTGATGACAATGATCTTCCAATTTACTATATTGTCCAAATTTGGAGTCTCAGTTGTCGTCTAGATGAACAAGAAACAAGAAAAAATAACCCAGTTGCTTCCTCTCAATTACCCGCTCAAACCCTACGTCATCATCTTCATTATGATGGTTTAACAGGTTTACCAACTCGGATTTTATTTGAAGCCTCTTTAGAACAAGGATTGCAATACACAGGAAAAGAATGTGCTGTCTTTTTCTTAGATTTAGATCGGTTTCAGGTAATTAATGAAAGTTTAGGGCATCATGTCGGCGATCAATTATTAATCTCAATTAGTTCTCGTTTACAATCGAGCTTAAAAGATCATGACTTTATCGCGCGATCGGGTGGCGATGAATTTGCCATTTTTGTCGGAGGCGTGAAGACACTTCTCGAAGCAATGAGTGTCGCTAAGACAATTCAAGATCAACTAACGCATCCCTTTACCCTCAAAACCTCAGAAGGAGAAATCACCACCAGTTATAATTTTATTACCACCTCCATCGGAATTGCTTTAGGCTGGAATCATCAAGAAAAAGGCGCTCAACTCTTACAAGATGCAGAAATTGCTATTGGGCGAGCGAAAAAGAAAGGAAAAGCTAGCATCGAAGTCTTTGATCAGACGCTACGGGAAAAAGTTTTACGCCAATCTCGGATTGAAACCGATCTCAAACAAGCTATCTCTCGCGGAGAACTCTATTTAGAATATCAGCCGATCATTAATCTTGCTACAGGGAAATTAAAAGGATTTGAGGCATTAGTTCGCTGGCAACATTTCTACTTAGGGATGATTTCCCCTGGGGAGTTTATTCCGATTGCCGAAGAAACTGGTTTAATTGTTCCCATTGGCTACTGGATTTTATCTCAAGCCTGTGAACAACTGAAAGCATGGCAGCAATCTTTTCCTGAATTTGACGATTTAACGATGAGTGTTAATTTGTCAGCGTTACAAATTAAAGACTCCGCTTTAGTGAAAAAAGTCCAAGAAATTTTAGAACAGTCCAATTTATCGGGAGAGAATCTAAAACTAGAAATAACAGAAACCGCCTTAATTGAGAATGTAGAATTAGCGACTCAGCAATTAGAAAAATTGAAGGAAAATAAAATTAAAATTAGTCTTGATGATTTTGGTACAGGGTATGCTTCTCTAAGTTATTTACAGCGATTTCCAGTTGATATCTTAAAAATTGATCGCTCCTTTATTTCTGCAATGACACCTGATAATCATAACTTTAAAATTGTGCAAGGAGTGATTTCTTTAGGGCATGCTTTAGAAATGCAAGTCATTGGTGAGGGGGTAGAAACTGATTATCAACGTGAAGAATTACACGCCTTAGGCTGTGAATTTGGACAGGGCTATTATTTTGCCAAACCCCTTAATGTGACTAAAGCAACGGAATTTTTAAGCTCATTCCCCCAGTCCCTTGAGTAAATTCGCTATAATATATCTTAACAAAACGATACAATTACCTTAGCGTTTCATTATGGAATCCTCTGCACCTTTCCAGTCATGGGATCAGGCTTTGAATCCTTTGCTCAAATTCGCTTATCAGGCTTTCCAGCAAAGCAAAGCTGCCTTTGCACTAAGCCATAAAACCATGAGTTCTCGTTTAACTAACTTAATAGTTTCGGAACGAGAGAAAAATCTTCAATCTTTACCCCCAGAAGTTATTAACCAAATGCGATCGCGCTTAGATCAGCTTCTAGAAACTGATTGGCAAGATGCAGAACAAGGAATCTATCCCAAAAGTGTTTTATTTGATAATGCTTGGGATGATTTTATCCAATACTACCCTGCCGTTTGGGCTGATTTGATTCCCACTTGGGAGAGACTCCAAAATAAGCGTTATCAGGAATTTTCTCCCGATATTGATACCGAAGGATATCCCAATTACTATCTGCAAAACTTTCATCATCAAACCGACGGTTATCTCAGCGATTGGTCAGCGAATCTTTATGATTTGCAGGTAGAATTGCTTTTTAACGGGGCGGCTGATGCCATGCGAAGACGGATTTTAGCCCCCTTAAAAGCGGGATTAAGTAACATCACTTCCCTTCAGTCTCGAAATACAAAAATTTTAGATGTTGCTTGTGGAACTGGGCGCACCCTTCGTCTCCAACGCGGAATGTTACCAAAGGTTTCCTTATATGGAGTGGATTTATCGCCAGCTTATTTAAGAAAAGCCAATCAATTACTCTCAGAAATTCCTGGGGAGTTACCGCAACTGATACAGGGGAATGCAGAATATCTACCGTTTGCTGAGGAGTATTTTCATGGTTTGAGTTGTGTGTTTACCTTCCATGAATTACCAGCGGCGGCGCGTCAAAATGTTATTAATGAGATGTTTCGGGTTTTAAAATCAGGGGGAGTTCTGGTTATTTGTGATTCCATTCAAGCTGTGGATAGTCCAGAATTAACGCCAATGATGGAGAACTTTCCCGCGATGTTCCACGAACCTTATTACAAGCATTACATTTATGATGATTTTGAGCAGCGACTAACGGATGCTGGGTTTAACATTACCTCTGTTAACAATCATTTTGCTAGCAAATATTGGGTAGCAGAAAAACCAAAACCATCCTTAGGTTAAGATTTGACTATGATGGCACGGTCTGGTCATCTAGTATCAGAATAGAGTAATATAGCAATCCTAAATCAGTTGTACCCCCCTTCAATTCCCCCCTTTAATTC
>JBKHER010000112.1:0-8031 GCA_046540715.1 Halothece sp. | reverse complement strand
TTGCTGAAAAGCGATGAGAAGTAATCAATTCCCATAATTGGTAAGCAGAGTAATGTTTACTGGTTTCTTTGGGAAGATTCCTGCCATGCGTCCAATTCGATAGATAGTTTCTAGGCAGGGTATAGTTTTCATCTTTGAGACAATGAGCAATGAGTTGATTGGTGACAAGTAATCACTTTATTTTTTTTTGATTTTGGGGTTTCAGGTCGGAAGTTTTTTTAACTTGGGCGACCAAACATCTAACCTAAGCAATTTTAAAAATTTGCCAAAAGAACGCTTAATCAGGTATGGTTGCGGTGTTTAGTGAATAAATGGAATAACCATGAGTCAAGAATCTGGTGTTAAAACCGACGAAAAGAAACAACATTTTGATGATATTTACATGGAATCCACCCCAATTCCATTTAAAGAGCGCATTATTGATGCTTTAGACTATATTTCCGACGATAATAACCGTCAAACCTTTGATCGCCTAATCCTTCCTTGGTGTGAGAAACAACAAGGGAAACCCATTCCTTATGTTGACTTATGTTGCTGTTTTGGCAACACTACCCTCGCGATCGCGCATAATATGACCGTAGAAGAAATCCGAGAAAACTGGAAAGATGCCGAAACCGCAAACACCCCTCTCAAACCCCGCCGCCTAAACCTACAAACCACCGGCATTGATATTTCCCAAAATGCACTAGACTACACCAAAAAAGCAGGAATTTTTGATCAAACCATTCAAGTTGACTTAAACCAACCCCCTGCTGATAAAAAAGAACAAGTTTTAAAAACCATGACAGATGCCGACATTCTAGTTTCCACTGCATCTCTGGTATATCTTGAAGAAAGCGCGATCAAAGAACTCATTGCCGCCTTTGCTAACTCTTCTCGGGAAGGCTACTGTCTCGTTAACTTCCTCAACCCCTTTGGCTTAGAAAAAGCCGATGCCACCAAACGCATTTTACTTGAACATCTTAGCTTTGTCGGCAGTACCGCCACCCGTCACCGTCGGATGTCAGCCTTAGAACAAGAAAACTATCCTGGGGAAGAATGGTCACTTCTCGAAATTTGGGTCTTAAAGCGCAACTAAAGGGCGAATAAACAGAAACGGCGGTGGATTTCTTAACACCTCCGCCGTTAAATATAAAATTGCTCAATCATGCAACAGTAATCAGTGGAACGAATAACTAATAATAATGGCTCAATCGGATCCTTTAAAGAAATGGCTTAATCTAAACTGGGATCGACCCGAACGATCATATAATCCAGATGTTCGAGACTTTTTAGCCAAATTATTAGATTATCCTAAAGATAAGGTAGTTACTGAAGATAAAGCAGGCGGTGGTTATCCTGATATCAAACTTCTCACCCCTGAAAAAACAGCTTGGGTTGTGGGCGACTTAAAGAAAGACGATGCGGAATTAACCACAGAAAAAGGACGTAGCAACTTATGGGATCAGAAGCGTAAATACATTGACGGTTTAACTCGCTATGTTTTGTTTTTAACCGCTAATTATCTTTGGGTTGTTTTGCCAACAGGTGAAGCAATCCAAGGATTAGAATCTCCCTTAAAATTATCAGAATTTAGTCTAGATGAAATCAAAGACACGCTTCAGTTTCTCTCCTACGAACAAGCCCAACACTCTCAACAATGGGAAACCTTTATTGCGGGTCAACTCCCTTATACTTACTTAAAGTTAGATGATTTTAACATTCGTTCCCAATTACAAAAAGACTTACAAACCAGTTTTTCTGAATTAAATGAAGCAGGAAATCATGCGATTACAAATTTATTGGAACAATATCAAGAATATCAACAACGGGAACAAGAAGTTCAGCGCAATTTAGTTGATACAGGAGATACACAGCGTCGAGCTTTAAGCCGTCTCAAAAATCAATTTAACTTTGAACGTTATCTATTTAATGAAATTCTTCCTCAATTTGAAGATCAGTATGGACGAGAAGTTAGTGCCAGCAATAATCAGCAAGCCCAACAAAGAATCCGTGAAGCCTTTATTGCTGACTCCGTTGCTGTATTACTCGCTCGGGTTTTATTTCTACGACTCATTGAAGATTTAGAATTGGCTAAAAAACGCCGCTTATCCAATGGAGGCCCCCAAGATTGGGCAAAATTTGTTGAACATTTAACAGGAGATGCCCGTGCCTTAGTGCGGATTGTTGCGGAAGATGTGGGACAAGTATATCAAAATCCCCTCGCGAATAATTTATTTGACTGGTTATATCATGCCAATGGCATGCTCGATGAAGCCTTGCAACGCTTAATTTTACGATTGAATGCTTATGACTTCTCAGGCTTATCAGAAGAAATTTTAGGCGACATCTATCAATCTTTTTTACCCCCTGCAAAACGGAAACGGTTAGGAGAATTTTATACACCCCCTTCCATCGTTGACTGGCTGTTAGATCAAACCGTATTTAACCATCAACCAGGGAAATTACTTGATCCTGCTTGCGGGAGTGGATCATTCTTAGTGCGTTATGTTCATCGTTGCTTAGAAGATGCGAAAAGTAGAGGATTGGATCAAGATACTGTTTTGCAAGAAGTACAAGCAACCGTTTGGGGCTTTGATCTCAACCCATTTGCTGCCTTTATTAGCCACTTTCAACTACTCTGGGCATTTCTTCGCTTCCAACCCACTAGGGAACCCCCTACTATTCAAGTGCATAACTTAAATAGCCTCCTTCGAGATGCCGATTTAGTGCCTTTACTGGGTGAAGAATACTTATCCCCCGGTGCCATGGAACGAGATACTCAACAATGGAAATATATTGTTGGGAATCCCCCCTATATTCGTGCTGAACGAGTCAAATATAACGAGGAAATGAAAGGATTATGGCATCAAATTTGGGGACAAAATGCCGATACAGGATTAGTTTTTCTCTATCGCGCTTTAACTGAATCTCTAGAGTCAGGTGGCTATTTAGGAATGGTAGTCAGTGGCGGATATGCCAATTCCGAAGCAGCCGCTAAAGTCTGGAAATTGCTCTATCCACAGGGAACAGCCGCTCTCAGAAAAGTGGTTTGGTTAGAGTTTGCAGGTAAAGTTTGGGATGCTAGTGTCATCCCGATGTTATTAGTAATCGAACGGACTTCTGCAAAAGAAAATGATGAAATCGAACTATATGTTCCCTCTACTTGGCCCAGTAATGAGCAACCCGTAACCGTTTCCTATAAAGACTTTTTCAATGCCAAAATTAATCCCAGAGTAACCAATATTGACCCCAGCAACACCAGAGAAGGTTTATGGGGAAACTATCTTTTACCCCTTTTACATCAAAAAGATATACCAATTTTGAAAAAACTCTATCCCAATGGAAATAATGGACAAGATAGCAACATTGTGGAACTAAAAGAAGCTGTTTCTCAGCAACTCAGCCGTAATAATCGTCCCTTCTGGTTTACTTATGGGATTCAACGCGGAGGGGCAGAAGTTACTTCTGAACCCACTGGGGATAATTGTATTCAAGTTATCGCAGGACGCAGTATATCAATGGCGTGGTCTGGAGAAGCAGAAGGATGGGTTAATCTAGATACTGTTAGAGAAAGACCTTATGGAAAATTAAGTTTATGGGGAACAGAAAACCCTAATCAATTTATTGCAATCTCTGAATTAGGTTGCGCTCCTTTTGCCACTTTAGTGCAAGGAAATGATTACGCCACAATTAATTCAGTGGTTGTTGCTTTACCTAAACCACCAAATTCTCCCTCTGCTGAAGCTGTTACGGCTTATCTCAATAGTAAATTAGCTCGTTTCTACTGGGCAATTCGTTTGAGAAGCGGTGTCCTTCAAGGATATTATGCTCATATTTATCCCCGAACCCTAGAAGCACTACCGTGGGTTAAAAATCTTGATCCAGAAATTGAAAAACAACTTACTGATAACTATAATGAGTTAGCCCGATTAGCCACTGTTGCCAAAAATAATCCTGATGAATGGCTACTATCAGAAGTCGAAGCCAGAATTGAACAACAACAGCCTTATAAACTCTCCGATCGCGCTTTAGGCTTAAATTTCTCTAACTGGACTCCTAATGAAGTCACAATTGGGGAACTAACTCTTAATGGCAATTTCATTCAAGCAGGTGTATTTTCCTTGACATTAGTAGATTCTGATCTCGCAGAACTCGTTTACAAGTTACTGACTTTAATCAGTGATAAGGAAACAATAATCTCTAAGCAAACCATCCAAAAACTGCTGATTCCTCGCGACTACTCTGCATTAATGCAAGAATATCGACAGCGCATTACCAACTTTCAACAAGTGGAATCTGACTTTTTAGCTATACTCGATAAAATCGACAACGCCGTTTATGAAATGTTTGGCTTAAATGAGGAAGAAAAAGCCCACATCGAACAGCGACTCTCCAATTTTCCACTCAATCAACTACAACCTCGCTATCCTTGGGACAATGTCAGGGTAAGACCAATCAAAGCCTACACCGCAGATCGATTTAAGTAATGATTTTTATACCGTTTCTAAAAAGTAATGTTACAGTAAATCCCCCCTAACCCCCCTTTTCAAAGGGGGTAGCGCCAATTCTCAGAAATAGTATTATACCATTTTCAAAAAGTTAACCCCCCTTTATCCCCCCAAACCCCCCTTTGGAAGGGGGGCTTACTATTTAGGATGTAGCGCTAATTGTTCAAAATGGGATTACTTTCTACTGACCAACGGTCGGTAGATTCGCCATTAAAATAGAAATAAGTCCAACAATTCCAGCAAAAAGCCATGTTAACCTCCACTGATTTTAGCGGTTTATTTAATCAACGTTTCTTTAATAACTTTTTTCCCATTCCTGCTAGTAGTCCTCTCATTTTAGGTCTAAAAACCCCCAACTTTGAACTCCCCGATATTACTAACGATCAACAGATTAAATTAAACGACTATCGAGAGGAAAAATCTGTTATCCTTGCCTTTACCCGCATCTTTACCGCCAAACAATATTGTCCCCTTTGTTACCCGCATATCGTTGAATTAAACAAACGCTATGAAGAATTTACCGCAAAAGGAATTGAAATTTTAATGATTACTAGCACTGATGTTAGTCAAACTAAACAAGTTGTGAGTGACTTAGGCATTAAATTTCCCCTCTTAAGTAATCCCACTTGTAGCGTTTTTAAAAAATATGGTGTTGGTCAGGCTTTAGGTGCGCCCTTACCTGCTCAATTTGTCTTAGATGAAGAAGGAATTTTACGCTATAAACATCTCTTTTCTTTTCTCAGCCCTAATGCTAGTATTGAAACATTATTATCGGTTTTGTCAAAACAGAAATAAGAAGTTTCAACTTAACCCAGATTTTTAAAAATCTCATGCGTTCTGCTTTATTATTGGTTAATTTTCATTCTCGTCAAGGAAAACAAAAATTTCCTCTCATTCAATCTTACTTGAAAAACTTGGGATTCAATTTAATCACTAAAGATAGTCATCATCCCCAGGAAATTCCTCAACTCATTATTGATCATCAGCAGGATGTTGATTTAGTCATTATTGGAGGAGGAGATGGCACTCTCAATGCAGCAATTAGTGGGATTGTTCAAACAAAACTCCCTTTAGGTATCATTCCTTTAGGAACTGCCAATGATTTAGCCCGTACCTTAAAAATTCCTGCCAATTTAAAGACTACCTGTGAGATTATTGCTAAAGGAAAACAGCAAAATATTGATTTAGGAAAAGTTAATGATCAATATTTCTTTAATGTTGCCAGTTTAGGGTTAAGTGTTGAGATTACCAATCAACTCACTGCTTCTGCCAAAAGACGCTGGGGCATTTTTGCCTATGTTGCTACGGCTTGCAAAGTGTTATTTAATTCTCGTCCTTTTTCAGCAAAAATTTATCATCAGGGAGAAATAATTAACGTTAAAACCGTTCAAATCGCGATCGGAAATGGTCGTCACTATGGTGGTGGAATGACCATTGTTCATGATGCTACCATTCATGATCAACGATTAGATTTATACAGCTTAGAAATTAGACATTGGTGGGAAATTATTGATTTATTACCTAGCTTGTGGGTTGGACATTACCCTGAAGATAATGTCCGATTATTAGCAGGAAAAGAGTTTTTTATTGAAACGAAAAAGCCTCGTTCCATTAATACGGATGGGGAAATTACTGGCAAAACGCCAGCTAAATTTGAAGTAATTCCGCAAGCGTTAACCGTTATTATCCCTTAGAAGGCTCCTTATAGCCTCTTTCGAGGGGGTTCCATCCCTATTCCCGATTAAAAAGCTTTTGGGGCGGACTTTCGCCCGACGAGAGTCTTTTGATATTGACAGATTTGTTTATTTCTTTTACCTTATAGTTAATTAGTCATTTAACGTCTCGATTAATGTTAAAAAATGTAACAGTTGTCCAGTATTTTGTTTAAGACTAAAGCAGCTGTGAACTCGATACAAACAAATCATTAACTGTCTATTTCAGAATTCATTACTCAAAGGAGAAATGTCATGCGAATTTTGATGATTCAACCCAATTACCATTCTGGTGGTGCGGAAATTGCTGGTAATTGGCCCCCGAGTTGGGTTCCTTATGTTGGTGGGGCTTTAAAGCAAGCAGGATTTAATAATGTGCGATTTGTGGATGCGATGAGTAAAGACATCCCCGATGAGGTTTTAGCCAAAATTATTGAAGCGAATCAACCGGATGTAGTCTTAGCAACTGCGATTACACCGATGATCTACCAATCGGAAACCACCCTTAAAATTGCCAAAACAGTTTGCCCAAATGTAACAACAATTATGGGCGGGATTCATCCTACCTATATGTATGCAGAGGTTCTCAATGAAGCCCCTTGGGTGGATTATATTATTCGCGGCGAAGGAGAGGAAATCACAGTTAATCTCCTCAAAGCGATCGAAGCGGGTACGGTTGAGCGCGATCGCGCTGAAATTCAGGGGATCGCTTTCCTGGAAAATGGAGAAGTCATTGCAACTCCGGCCCATCCCCCCATTGCTAATTTAGATACCCTTAGCCCCGATTGGAGTTTGTTAGAGTGGGAACACTACATTTACAATCCTCTGAATGTCCGAGTGGCTGTTCCCAACTATGCTAGAGGCTGTCCGTTTCGTTGTCGGTTTTGTTCCCAGTGGCGGTTTTGGCGCAAATATCGGGCGCGGACTCCCAAAAAATTTGTGGATGAAATTGAGACACTGGTTAAAAACTATAAAGTTGGCTTCTTTATTTTAGCCGATGAAGAACCAACCATTAACCGTTCCCATTTTATTGCTTTGTGTGAAGAATTAATCGAGCGCGATTTAGGGGTTTATTGGGGAATTAATACCCGTGTTACTGATGTGTTGCGAGATGAAGAACTATTACCCCTCTACCGCAAAGCAGGATTAGTTCATGTTTCTTTAGGAACAGAAGCAGCCGCGCAACTAAAATTAAATCTCTTCCGAAAACAAACGACTATTGAAGAAAATAAACGGGCAGTACAGTTACTGAAAAAAAATGGGATAGTTGCAGAAGCCCAGTTCATCATGGGACTAGAAAATGAAACCCCAGAAACCATCGAGGAAACTTATCGCATGGCTTTAGACTGGAATGCAGACATGGTGAACTGGAATATGTTTACCCCTTGGCCGTTTTCGGATTTATTCCAAGACCTCGGCGATCGCGTCGAAGTGCGAGATTATTCTCAATATAATTTTGTCACTCCGATTATGAAACCTGAGAACATGGAACGAGAAGACGTTTTAAAAGGAGTCTTACGAAACTATGCTCGTTTTTATCTGCGGAAAACTTTTGAATACTGGTTTACTCGCGACCCCTTCAAACGAAAATATCTCTTAGGTTGTTTAAAAGCGTTCGCCAAAACAACGATTAATAAACGCTTCTATAATCTCAAGCGTGTCAAATACAAAGGCTTGCATACTGAGATTAATCTCGGATTTGATGAATCAAAAGTGTTTACTAAAGAACAGCTAGCACAACAAAAACTCGAACATCCAGAGTTGCAAGCAGACATTACTTTTGCCGGAACGAGGTCTGGAGAACAAAATCAGTCGCAGTAACCTGAAGC
>JBKHER010000111.1:0-8104 GCA_046540715.1 Halothece sp. | reverse complement strand
ATTCTTCTTCACTCTTTTGTAGCGCGGCTTCTGCGGTTTTACGATCGCTGATATCTTCAATAATGGCTAATAAAGATGCCGACTCCTGTTCCGAATCAGACATCATCGACATCGTGAGATTTACCCAAACCCAATTCCCATCTTTACCTTGATAACGTTGCTCTCGGGAAAAAGTGTTGATTTTTCTTCTTATCAGTTGTTGAACTAACTGATTATTGTCTGCAAGCTGTTCTAAGTCAATTAAATCTTGATAGCTACGAGTTAATAATTCCTGTTGGGGATAGCCTAAAATTTCACACCCACGATGATTAATGCGCTTAAACCGACCGGACATATCTAGTAGCGCAATGCCCACCGCGGCTTGTTCAAAGATACTCCGAAAGCGTTGTTCACTATTTTTGAGGGCAATTTCAGTTTGTTTGCGAGTGCTGATATTACGGGTAATTACGCCAAAGTTCATGGGAATTCCCGTTTGAGAGTCTCGAATGACAAAGATATTTGCTAAGACAGGAAGCACCGCCCCGGTTTGATAATTTTGTAGTTCGAGTTCCCCATACCATTGTCCGGTTTTAAAGAGACAGGGAAAAATTTCTTGATCAAAGTATTGTTCGCTACTCGGGGAAAAACAATGTTTGAGTAATAAGGGAAGTTGAGCATTTTTCAGGTCTAACCCTAAAATCTCTTCTCCGGCTGGATTCAAAAGTTGAACTTGTCCATCAAGAGTGGTTAAGCTAATCAAGTCTTGACTGTTTTCCACCAAACTTGCTAGTTTTTGTCGTTCATTTTTAACTTGCTTAGTTTCAGTAATATCAATCCCTATCCCAAGAAGATAATTGTGATCATTATCCAGAGATAAGGGAACATGACTTAAGTAACAAGTAGTCTTTTGATTGTCTTTACTTAAAAAAGTGGCTTCAGTGGTGGATTTTCCTTTGGTAAACGCTTCTTGAATTTGATCTTCCACATGGACTTGATCCGAGGAAATAAATAACTCTAAAAAATCCATGTCTTCGATTTCGTCACGAGTGTAGCCTGTAATTTTTTCCAGTTCTTGATTGCAACGAGTACAAGGGCCATTTTGGCGAAGAATATAAAATACCCCAGGAAGACTTTTGATAATGGAATCAGAAATTTCTTTTTCTCGACGCAGTTCAGCTTCTTTATTCACGCGATCGCGCAAATCTCGCCCTTCTGCAATGAGCATCACCACCTGATTTGATTCATCCCAGACCCCTTTGAGTGATAAATCAATGGGAATCGCTTCTCCCTGTTCGGGTTGCAAAGCCACTTCAAAGCGAATAATCCCCCCACCTTTTGCCAATTTAATTGACTGCTTAATTTGATGGCGATCCGCCTCATGCCACCAGGGAATCTCCCAAAAATTGCTTCCCAACACCGGTTCTAACTCTCCCTGCACTAACTCAAGAGCTCTTTGGTTTAAGTCTCGGACTTGCCCTTGCCCGTCTAATAACGCCATTAACTGGAAACTTTGATTAAATAACGCCCGCCAAGTTTTTTCACTCATGGCAAGGGCTTGCTGAACTTTTCGCGACTGATCCGCTTCCATTTGACGGACTAATGCCAATTCTTTGGCTTTCGCAATTTTTTCCCGAGCAAGGGAGTTATTAAAAATCCCTGTTAAGGAATGCTGGGGAGAATGAGGTCTAGCTGGGTCATTTTCTTGATCATTATTCGATTGTAATCCCAGTTTCAGAGCGAGATCAAGTTGTCGGGTTAGAATTTTTAATTCTGATGATAATCGTTTGCGTTGTTGCCTCTCTTGCTGTAATAAGTCTTGCAGTTGACGAGGATGGGCTTCCTTGCCAGCAGCGAGTTGATGACAAACTTGATCGAGGTGATCACAATGATCAAGTTTCTCACTGAGGAGATTAATGCGATTAAGCAATTGCTGACAAATCATGATAACAGGGTGAGTGCAGGAGTCGAATTATCTTAAACCCAACCAAGTAAAAATATCTTGATTGCTAATGAGTTCAATGAGGAGTAGAATAATAAATCCTAACATGGCAAATCGTCCATTCATCCTTTCGGCATAGGGAGTCCAGCCAAAAGCGGGTGCTTCGACTTCTGGCTGGCGAGAGTCAGTTTTTGTTTTTTCGGTAGAGGTTTCTTCACTCATCTTTATTCATCGTTATAACTTGCTTGCTTCTCAGTTTAAGACAATTAGTTTCTCTTGACAGGGGGGAAAGATGGTCATTAGTCATTGGTCATGGGACTACAAAGGACAGAGGACAAAGGACAAAGGCGTTACAATTTTTACAAAAAGAGTAATTTCATCAAATTTTCACCCCTAATAAATCTATCTTCTGCTACCATTGTCGGTAATATTTGATCGCACCTAAGTTGAGAGTTCAATGATAGTAAATTCAAAAATTCATAAAATTCCTTGCTAAATTGTGGGAAAATAACGATATATTTTTAATAGGAGGAATAACTCATTAGGAAATCCTCCAGACTGAAGTAACAATAATAAGGATAATTAGCCAGAAAAATGGAAGAACAAACAGCACCATTAAAAGGTCGCGCTCTGCTACAAAAAGTTAAAGAACTCTCCCACTTACCCCGTCGAGAAACCGCCAAACAGTGTGGTTATTACAACACCACCCCAAATGGTCAGGTTCGTGTTAATTTAACCGAGTTTTATGATGCCGTTTTAGAGGCAAAAGGTGTTCCTTTAGATCCTGATGGTGGTAAAGATGGTCGCGGACGTGAACCCACTTATCGCGTTAGCGTTCATAAAAATGGTCAAATTGTCATTGGTTCTACTTATACCCAAGCTATGGGTTTAGAACCTGGGGAAGAATTTGAAATTAAGCTCGGATATAAACACATTCGCCTGGTTCATCTCAATGACTCTATGGACAAAGCAGAAGAAGCAGAAGAAGAATTGGTTTCCTAGTCTCGCTCTAGAAATTAATCCCTTCTTCGAGCCGTTAGCAAACTTCCCACTGGTAAGAGCAAAGAGACAAGACAGTGATCAACAAGTGGCTGGTGTGTAAAGGAAAAGAGTCTTCTAACCCGTCATTTCTTCTTCCTTTACACTCCCACTGCGCTAGGAATAAGCTCTGCTAAAATTAAGCAATTAAAGCAGTTACTAAAGTTAGGTTAGTCGTCAGAGCGTGTTTAAGTACCTATTTCCATTTTTTACCCCCGAAAAAGAACACTGGGCAGCTTCTGCTCGCATCTTGCATTGGTTAACCTTGCTATGGCTTTTAATTGGTCTAGTGGTTTTATTCTCAGCATCTTACCCCATCGCCAGTGAAGATTTAGGGGATGGTTTATATTATGTGAAACGGCAAGGAATTTGGGCTTATTTGGGGCTGGTTTTATTTAATATGATCACTCTCACCCCGGTTAGTCGTTTATTAAGAATAACCCCCCCAATTTTGCTCATTCTTTTAGCATTAATAATAGCTACCAACTTTTGGGGAGTAGAGATTAATGGAGCGCGACGCTGGATTGGAGTCCGCTCATTTTTAATCCAGCCTTCAGAATTAATTAAACCCTTTTTAGTGTTACAAGGGGCAATTTTCTTTTCCCAATGGCCTCGAATTACAATTGAGAAGCGGTTTTTTTGGTTGCTAATTTTTGCTCTAATTTTAGGAGCAATTTTAGCCCAGCCTAACCTGAGTAATACAGCCTTATGTGGAATCAGTTTATGGTTGATTGCCTTGATGGGAATGATTCGCTGGCGCAATTTGGGGTTAGTGGCTCTAACTGGGGTGGGCTTGGCTCTAGCTAGTATTTTATCTAATGAATACCAGCAACAACGAGTCATGTCCTTTATTAACCCTTGGACTCAGGGTGAAGGTGATGGTTATCAACTGACCCAAAGCCTCATGGCGATTGGTTCTGGGGGAACATGGGGAAGTGGCTTCGGTTTATCTCACCAAAAATTATTTTACTTACCGATTCAATACACAGATTTTATTTTTGCTGTCTTTGCAGAAGAATTTGGCTTTGTCGGTTGTATCATGTTGCTAGTTTTAATCATGACTTGGGGGACTGTAGTGGCGTTGGTTGCGGCTCAAGCGCAAAAAACAGTGCATCGTCTCATTGCCGTTGGGGCTTTAATTTTTATCGTGGGACAAGCCTTAATTAATATTGGGGTGGCGACCGGCTCTTTGCCCACTACAGGGTTGCCCTTCCCCTTATTTAGTTATGGCGGCAATTCCGTATTAGCGAGTTTATTTTTAGCGGCGTTAGTGATTAGAGTCGCCAGAGAAAATAAAGAAGGGAATGTGGTTGAGTTTCCCCAACCGTCTCGTCAATAATAGAGATTAGTCTAGAAATTAGCAAGTATTAAGATGGATAACGAATTTATTGTTTATATTCAAGGAGCCGCCCTGACAACGGGTGTGGCATTGATTTTAACGCTACTCGCCTTTATTTTTAAGTGGGGCTTCCGATTTCGATTAGTCGGAATTACTGGCTTTATGGGGGTTCTTACGGTCGGGTTATTTGGCTTATCTTTAGGCTTATTTAGTTATACGGATGTTCCAGGGGCGGTTCCCTTTAATGTGGTTTATGATAACGGGGGGTCACAGGTGGTGATTAAATTGCCTCCGACGGTAACCGAGTCGGAAGTAGAAGCTAGTTTACGGAAAGCCAGTGCTGATCTATTTTCCTATGGCCGTTTGGGGGGCAGTGATCAGAAAATGGTAATTCGAGCGCGAACAGTCACTCATCCTGAGGAGGGAGTGTCAAAACCGTTATACTTAGGAAAAGTGCAACGGTCTCGTACGGATACAGAAACGACCAATATCGAGGTGGACGTTTTCTCCTCAAATTTCTCAGAACTTCCTGATCGAACCAATAGCTAGTTAGGGATGGAAAAGCCATGAGTGAGCCTCTAGAATCAAAACAACAGCAATTAGCGGTCATTGAGGCAAATGCCGACTACCTCGGGGCTGTC
This sequence comes from Halothece sp., assembly GCA_046540715.1. Lineage (GTDB taxonomy): Bacteria > Cyanobacteriota > Cyanobacteriia > Cyanobacteriales > Rubidibacteraceae > Halothece. The sequence continues at coordinate 3,168 of JBKHER010000111.1, read as the reverse complement.
GCTTATAAATACTATTGTGAATTTCAAGAAAAAGGCACATTAGTGATTTTACGACAGTTGGAGAACGATGGAACAGACTTAGAGGAGTGGCAATTAATGTTTAAACCCATGAATTTGCTACCCTTGATGATCAGTGATTGGAAAGAGGCGGGTTTGCAGGAGATGATTGTAAAATATAATCCTGATGTCTCGGTTGTCTGCACGTTTTTATATCCCAATGGCACTCATACCAGTTATCTCTTTGAACCGAGTCAACCGCCGCCTACCTTACAAGAGCAACTTAAGTCGTAGTTTACAAGCCAATTTTTATGAAGCAACAAACGAAATTAACCTCATCGGTGGTTACGCTACAAGTGTCACCAGCACAGGTAATGCGTGGTCAAGGTGCGATTAACCATGCCCGAAGCGCGATCGCGCAGTTAGGAACGACTCCGTTAGTCATTGGCGGTGAACAAACCTTATCCCTCATTCAACCCTTTCTAGAACCAATTTTTGAGCAGTCTCACCTTAAGGCAACCACCGCTTCTTACTCTCCAGACTCTTGTGAAAAATCTCAGCAAGCCTTACAGAAACTCGCCAGTGATCATCAAGCAGACTTGATTATTGGCGTTGGCGGTGGCAAAGCCCTCGATACCGCCAAATTAGTAGCCTATCACGCTGATTTACCCATTGTTACGATTCCCACCTCAGCGGCGACTTGTGCCGCTTGGACGGCTTTATCTAACATTTACACAGAGCAAGGGGCGTTTCAATATGATGTTCCCCTCCCTTATCCCCCGAATTTACTGATCCTAGATTATGATTTAATTGCTACCGCGCCCCAACGAACTCTCATTGCAGGAATTGGGGATGCTTTAGCAAAATGGTATGAAGCCTCTGTCAGTAGTGGCGATTCTTCTGCTAGTTTAACCATTAGTGCGGTACAACAGGCGCGAATTTTAAGAGATATTCTCTTTCAAAAGTCAAAAATTGCCCTTGATAACCCACAAGGAGAAGTCTGGCAAGAAATTGTGGATGCTGTGGTGTTACTACCAGGGGTCATTGGCGGTTTAGGTGGGGCAAATTGTCGCACTGTAGCTGCTCATGCCATTCATAATGGGCTAACCCATTTACCAGCCACTCATGACCTGTTACATGGAGAAAAAGTGGCCTATGGTATCTTAGTCCAACTGCGTCTAGAAGAGATGATGCAGAATAATAAACTTGCCGCCTCAGCACGACAACAATTATTAGAATTTTATACCGAAATTGGTTTACCAAAGAGCCTTGAGGATTTAGGATTAGAAGACGTGACCTTGGCTCAACTGCAAAAAGTAGCAACAATTGCTTGTGAACCTGATTCGGATATCCATCGCTTACCCTTTGCGGTTGAACCGACAGAACTGGTGGCAGCAATGGTTTCTACAACGGTGGCGGTTAATGGTAAACCCGTTGCCTTGAGCCAAGAGCATTGATGATGTAAACCAATAGACAATAGCGAATGGGATTTGATTTTACCCCAGCAGAGCGAGTCAGTGCGCTTCCCCCCTATGTTTTTGCCCGTCTCGATGAATTAAAAGCCAAAGCCAGAGAACAAGGTTTAGATTTAATTGATTTGGGGATGGGAAACCCGGATGGTTTGGCCCCAAAGCCTGTGATTGAGGCAGCCACGGAAGCCTTGAAGGTGGGAGAAAATCACGGTTATCCGCCCTTTGAAGGGACAGGGAGTTTCCGAAGCGCGATCGCGCGGTGGTATGATCGTCGCTATGGAGTGGAGTTATCTCCCGACAGTGAAGCCCTCCCCCTCATTGGCTCAAAAGAAGGATTAACTCACCTTGCACTTGCCTATATTAATCCTGGAGATACGGTTTTAGTGCCATCTCCGGCCTATCCTGCTCATTTTCGGGGGCCACTCATTGCAGGGGGCAATTTACACAAGATGGTGTTAACGCCAGAAAAAGACTGGTTAATTGATTTATCCCAAATTCCAGAAGAAGTTGCCCAACAAGCAAAAATTCTCTATTTCAATTATCCCAGTAATCCGACAACCGCCGTTGCCCCCAGAGAGTTTTTTGAGGAAATGGTGGCGTTTGCTCGTCATTATTCCATTTTATTAGTCCATGATTTGTGTTATGCCGAATTAGCCTTTGATGGTTATCAACCCACCAGTTTGTTAGAAATTCCTGGGGCCAAGGAATTAAGTGTCGAGTTTCATACCCTTTCTAAAACTTATAGCATGGCAGGCTGGCGTGTGGGGTTTGTAGTCGGAAATAGTAAAATTATTCAAGGACTGCGAACCCTAAAAACGAACCTCGATTATGGCATTTTTGCTGTGGTACAAGCGGCAGCAGAAACGGCTTTAGATTTACCCGATAGCTATGTAGAACAGGCGCAACAACGCTATCAACAACGACGGGATTTCTTAGTAGAAGGATTAGGGAAATTAGGCTGGAACATTCCGAAACCGAAAGCGACCATGTATTTATGGATTCCTTGTCCCAACGGTATGGGATCAACGGATTTTGCTTTAGATACGCTGCAGAAAACAGGTGTGGTTGTGACTCCTGGTAATGCTTTTGGAGAAGCTGGGGAAGGTTATATCAGAATTAGTTTAATTGCGGAGCGCGATCGGCTGCAAGAGGTCTTAAATCGGTTTGAACAAGCGGGGATTCGGTATCAATCCTAACGATAGTCCTTTTCAATGTCTTGGTGAGAATAATCTCTTAATAATCTGTGCCAATGAATTAAAATATCATTACATTTACAATCGGACTCTTGTTGTTGTAACCCAATTACAGCCTCAATTCTTTTACTAGCATGAGGATATTTACTTTGCTCTTGTGTGTCTAGTTTTTCTAAAATTGTTCTCAAAGTTAACCAAGCCTTCTTGATACGGATTGTTTGATGATATTTACCTTGTTCATGAGCATAAATGAATAACTCATAATGATGCTTATTTCTCACCATAAACTTCCATTCAGTTTGAGTTAAACGAATACAAGGTCTGTCATAAGTAATTGCTTTTACCTCAACCTTAATATTCGGTAAGCTATTTTCAGGAAAGTTAGGCTGAGAACATTCTAAATCAAATCCTGGATTGTAAGGATCGTTATGATTACGATTTTTCACACTATCATAATATTTGGAATAGAATTTAACAGCCATTTGTTCGCCAATTTCTCCATATTC
>JBKHER010000110.1:0-8141 GCA_046540715.1 Halothece sp. | reverse complement strand
CCCTGCGGGTATATCCAATTTCATCAACGCATCAATCGTCTTAGAAGAATAAGAATAAATATCAATAATTCGTCGGTGAGTACGAGTTTCAAAATGTTCCCGAGAATCTTTATTTACGTGCGGCGATCGCAGAACACAATAAATCTTGCGCTTAGTTGGTAAAGGAATCGGGCCCACCGCATGGGCATCAGTACGCTTTGCCGTATCAACAATTTTATCGCAAGAGGTATCAAGTAAACGACGATCAAATCCTTTTAAACGGATACGAATTTTTTGTTGCTGGATAGTTGCCATAATTTCAGATTAATTCAGTTTTCTAGGTTCAGACAGACAAAATAAGAGCAACAGAGATGTTTCCCTGCTGCTCTGGATGGGTCAATGAAGTGAGCTATTTCACGATTTTAGAAACAACGCCAGCACCAATGGTGCGACCGCCTTCCCGAATTGCAAAACGCATCCCTTGTTCAATGGCGACGGGGTTAATGAGTTCAACGGTCATTTTGACGCGATCGCCGGGCATTACCATTTCGGCAGCGCTGCCATCATCAGCAGTAAACCCAACAATGGTTCCCGTTACATCGGTGGTACGAACAAAGAACTGAGGGCGATAGTTGGTAAAGAAAGGAGTATGACGACCGCCTTCTTCTTTCTTCAGCACATACACCTCCGCTTCAAACTGAGTGTGAGGAGTAATTGAACCGGGCTTAGCTAAAACCATCCCCCGTTCAATATCGTCTTTTTGAATCCCACGGAGTAAAACACCAACATTGTCACCAGCTAACCCTTCATCAAGCGTTTTCTGGAACATTTCTACCCCAGTAACCGTGGTTTTGCGAGTATCCTGAATCCCAACAATTTCCACTTCTTCGCCAGTTTTAACTTTACCACGCTCAATTCGACCAGTGGCAACCGTTCCCCGACCCGTAATCGAGAATACGTCCTCTACCGCCATTAAGAAGGGCTTATCAACATCACGCTCAGGGGTGGGAATATAATCATCTACTGCATCCATTAATTCATAGATTTTATCAACCCACTCATTTTCCCCTTTGCCAAGTTTGGGGTTTTTAGTTAATTCTTCCACAGCCATTAACGCTGAACCAGAAACAATCGGAATATCATCGCCTGGGAAATCGTATTCACTGAGTAATTCCCGAACTTCTAATTCCACTAATTCTAAAAGTTCTTCGTCATCAACTTGGTCAACTTTGTTTAAGAAAACCACCAAATTAGAAATACCTACCTGACGCGCCAAAAGAATATGCTCACGGGTTTGAGGCATGGGACCATCCGCTGCCGATACCACCAGCACCGCACCATCCATTTGCGCTGCCCCAGTAATCATGTTTTTCACATAGTCAGCGTGTCCAGGGCAATCCACGTGGGCATAGTGACGCTTATCCGTCTCATATTCCACGTGAGCTGTATTAATTGTAATTCCCCGTGCTTTTTCTTCTGGAGCGGCATCAATATCTTCATATTGACGGGCTTTTGCCCGACCAGAAGAGGACAAGGTCATGGTTAAAGCCGCAGTTAATGTAGTTTTACCGTGGTCAACGTGACCAACTGTACCAATATTTGCGTGGTCTTTTGTTCGTTCAAATTTTTCGCGTGCCATGAGTTAACTATTCCTTATGTCTTCTAAGTTATGCGTTCCCTTGCATTTTTGCCATAACGGCTTCAGCAACATGATTGGGGACTTCAGCGTAGTGGCTGAATTCCATGGTAAAGATTCCTCGACCCTGAGTTTTGGAGCGGATATCCGTAGCATACCCAAACATCTCAGCCAGAGGAACTTCTGCCGAAATTTTGGCAATTCCATCTTCGGTATTCATATTACCGATTTGACCTCGACGAGAGTTGATATCGCCCATGACATCCCCCATAAAGTCTTCAGGGACTTCTACTGCCACTTTCATCATTGGCTCTAATAGAACAGGGCTTGCTTTTTGAACCGCTTCCCGAATTCCCATTGAACCAGCGATTTTGAAAGCCATTTCTGAGGAATCCACATCATGATAAGACCCATCAACTAATCTTACTTTGAGATCAATCATGGGATAACCTGCTAATATACCAGATTCACAGGTTTCTTTGATCCCTTCTTCCACTGAGGGGATGTATTCTTTCGGAATCACCCCGCCCACGATTTTAGACGTAAATTCAAATCCAGTACCAGCTTCCCCTGGTTCGACTTCTAAAACCACATGACCATATTGTCCTTTACCGCCACTTTGGCGAATAAATTTCCCTTCGGCATTACTAGGCTGGCGAATGGTTTCGCGGTAAGCCACTTGAGGTTGACCAATGTTGGCTTCCACTTTAAATTCTCGTAGCATCCGATCTACTAGGATTTCTAAGTGGAGTTCGCCCATTCCCGCAATCACCGTTTGATTGGTTTCTGGATCGGTAGTGACACGGAAGGTTGGATCTTCATCAGCTAACGCTTGTAGAGCCTTGGATAATTTATCCATATCTGCTTTAGTTTTTGGCTCTACTGCTACTGAAATAACGGGTTCTGGGATGTAAATGGATTCTAGGATAATCGGATTATCTTCATCACAGAGGGTATCCCCAGTGGTAGTATTTTTCAAGCCCACGATCGCGCCAAGTTCTCCCGCTCGCAATTCATCCACTTCAATCCGTTCATTGGACTTCATGACAATCAGGCGAGAGAGCCGTTCTTTTTTGTCCTTAGTGGCGTTGTAGATATAACTTCCTTTTTTAACCACTCCAGAATAAACCCGAATAAAGGTCAGCCGTCCATAAGGGTCCGAGGCAACCTTAAACGCTAAGGCGGCTAATGGCTCCTCATCACTAGAGGGACGAGTGGCTTCCGTTCCATCGGGTAATACCCCTTCAATGGGAGGAACTTCTGTCGGGGCTGGCAGATAATCAACTACCGCATTGAGCAGGAGTTGTACTCCTTTATTTTTAAATGCCGAACCGCACAGCATGGGAACAATTTCCCGATTTAAAGTGCCTTTACGCAGTCCTTGACGAATTTCATCTTCCTCTAGGGTTTCCTCGGCGAGATATTTTTCTAGAAGTTCTTCATCGGTTTCAGCAACCGCTTCCACCAATTGGGCACGATACTCCTGAGCAATTTCCTGCATCTCCTCAGGAATTTCCGTAATTTCAATATCTGTTCCCAAGTCGTTGTTGTAGATGTAGGCTTTCATCCCCACTAAGTCAACGAGTCCCTGAAATTCACTTTCCGCTCCAATGGGAAGTTGAATGGGAACAGCATTGCAACGCAGGCGATCGCGCAGTTGTTCATATACTTTATAGTAATTTGCCCCCGTGCGATCCATCTTGTTCACAAAGACAATTCTAGGAACGCTATAACGTTCAGCTTGTCGCCAGACTGTTTCGGTTTGCGGCTGAACTCCTCCTACGGAACACAAGACGGTAATCACCCCGTCTAACACCCGCATGGAACGTTCTACTTCAATGGTGAAATCTACGTGACCAGGGGTATCAATAATATTAATTTTGTTATCTAGCCAACTGGTGCTGATAGCCGCCGCGGTAATGGTAATACCTCGTTCTCTTTCTTGAGACATCCAGTCCATTACGGCATTACCATCATGAACTTCCCCCAACTTATGGGCAACCCCTGAATAATAGAGGATGCGTTCGGTGGTCGTCGTTTTCCCAGCGTCGATGTGGGCTGCGATCCCGATATTGCGGACTCGTTCTAGGGGGATACTACGCGCCATGGTGACCTCCTTCTTTGAGCAGTGCTGGTTTTTATATACATTCTTGCGCTGTTTACAATTTTATAACTTTTTTTACATTTTCACCGCGCCAGCATCACGCTAATAACGGTAGTGAGCAAATGCTTTGTTTGCTTCTGCCATTTTGTGGGTTTCTTCCCGTTTCCGAACGGTACTCCCAGTTTCGTTGGCAGCATCCATAATTTCATTAGCAAACCGCATTGCCATTGTTTTTCCAGAACGACTGCGACTATACTGCGCTAACCAACGCAATGCTAAACTGGTTCCTCTTTCTGGGCGTACTTCCATGGGAACTTGGTAGGTGGCTCCCCCCACTCTTCGCGCTTTCACTTGCACTAGAGGGGTAACATTACGCACTGCTTGTTCAAATGTTTCTAGGGGATCCGTATTGGTTTTTTCTTCTACGATCTGAAAAGCATCGTATAAGATTCTTGACGCGAGTGATTTTTTCCCGTCCAACATTAATCGCCGAATCATCATACTGACCAGGCGACTATTATATTTAGGATCGGGGGGCACTGGACCTTTTTTAACGTTACTCCGACGAGACATAAGCGAGTTTCCTAATTGAGCTTATTTTGGGCGTTTGGTTCCATATTTTGATCGTCCTTGACGGCGATCTTTAACTCCTGTGGTGTCAAGAGTACCACGAACAATGTGATAGCGGACTCCGGGTAAATCTTTGACCCTTCCTCCTCTAATTAACACAACTGAGTGTTCCTGTAAGTTGTGACCAATCCCTGGAATGTAGGCGGTCACTTCATAGCCAGAAGTCAGACGCACCCTAGCGACTTTCCTGAGGGCGGAGTTAGGCTTTTTTGGGGTTGCTGTATAAACTCGAGTACAGACACCTCGCCGCTGCGGACATTGTTTGAGGGCGGGCGACTTTGTGGCTTGAGTTAGCTTGGATCGTTCTTTTCGGATTAATTGTTGGATTGTTGGCATGAGTTAGCCTTCGACAATTCCTTATGCTAGATTATTACTGTCGTCTAATATTTGAGTCAACAGCACTCCATTGTATCCCCTTTTTTGCAGGTCTGTCAAGCTAGCTTCCTTCAACTGACTGACTTACTGATTAATCAAGGGTAAAAGAAATGCCACAGCTACAAGATTTCGTAGCTTGGGAGTTTTGGAAACGAAATCCACCCCCCATTAAATCTTCTGTAAAGTCTAATGTCAATTGATTCAAGTAGGGAAGACTCTTTTCATTGATAATAACAGAGAAGCCGTTTTGGGGGTAAACGCGATCGCTGTTTTGAATGTCGTCTTCCCAATCAAAAGTATAATATAATCCTGAACAGCCCCCTGTTTTCACATCGAGACGAAGGTAGCTATCCAGCTTTTCTTGACTTCTCTGCATGCGCTTAATTTCATTTTGAGCTGCATCACTAATTTTAATCATCAGCTTTGATGGCGAGCATAATCATCCTGAAAACGAATAATATCATCTTCTCCTAAATACTCTCCGTTTTGCACCTCAATTAACACTAAGTTGATTACCCCTGGGTTTTCCAGCCGATGGGCGGTACATTGAGGCACATAAGTCGATTGATTAGAGGTCAAAATTTCCTCCTTTTCTCCACAAATTACTTTCGCTGTTCCCGAAACAACAATCCAATGTTCACTGCGATGATGATGCATTTGCAGACTGAGACGATGTCCAGGTTTAACTTCAATTCGCTTAATTTTATATCCTGTCCCCTCTTCTAGGGTAGTAAATGAACCCCAAGGGCGAGATTCGGTTTCGGTGGCGGCGGAAAACTGAACTAAGGAAGGAAAAGAAATCGTTTCAGAATTAGACATAGTTCTCTAAGGGGTAAATGACTTAATTATATGTGTATTCTACTGTGTTATGGTTGCAGACGCTAAGCGGGAGTAGAAATGTTCCTTTTACGGAGCGCGATCGGCAAAAATTAACTCTAACCGTCTTTGCGATTCCTCTAAAGTGATTTTGGGTTCTTTATTTCCTAATAAACTAGCTTCAATGGCGCGACCAAAATTCTCTGATAAGCGATTATAATTAGGAATAATGGGACGAACCTTTGCCACTTTCATTTGATCCAAAAACACTTCCAGCACCGGATTATCTTCCACAAACTGCTGATATTTTTCACTTTGTTGAGACTTAACATTCACAGGTAAATATCCCGTGCGTAAAGCCCACTCAGTTTGAAACTTCTCACTTAAAACATACTCTAAAAATTCAAAACAGGCTTTCTCCCGTTCAGGATTTGTCTTAAATACAAATAAGTTCTCTCCTCCTACCACCGCCGCTTGTTGTTGTTTTTTGGGAAAAGGAAAGACATCATAATCAATATCAATTTCCCTTAATTGTCCTAGCGTCCAAGGGCCTGTTACTTGCATCGCCACTTGTCCAGACAAAAAATTATCCAGTTCATAACCTCGCTCTGGTGCTGATAACATCGCCCAATTATTTTGTACTAACTTTTCCCCAAATTCAAGGGCGGAAATTGTTCCCTCATTAACTAAATTAGGCTGATTACTCTCTGTTAATAACTCCCCCTGAGCACTATAGACAAAAGGAAGCCAAGTAAAAACCGTCCATTCTCCTTTCCCTAAAGATAAAAACATTCCTCGTTGATCAATTCGCCCATCCTCATCAAAATCTTGAGTTAATTTTTCTGCTGTTGCTTCTAACTCTGTCCAAGTTTCAGGTATTTTTTCAATACCAGCTTTTTCAAATAAAGAAGGACGATAAAAAATTCCAGCATTATTCGTTCCCATTGGAACTGACCAAATGTGATCATTTAATTCCATACTTGCCAATAAAACGGGATCAATTTCCTCTTTTAATGGTGATTGATTAATCCAATCATCTAAGGGACGGATTGCCCCTAATTCTAAAAGCTGACCCGTTAATTGGGGAACAAACCACAGCATATCAGGGGGAACATCTCCCACCACTGCTGCTAAAATTTTCGGCAATTGTGCATCAGGCTGACCAATATAAATTGATTCTACCTCAATTTGTTCGTGAGTCTGATTAAATTCATTGACTAACTCTTGAAATACCTCTCGATTTGGAGGTGGATTAATACCATGCCAAAGGGTTAATTGAGTAATATTTTCGTCTTGACTTGAGCTATTTAAAGGACTACAGCTAGTTAGTAATAGGCTAAAGCTTAACCACATGAAAAGGAATAAAGTCCAAAATTTTACCAAATTATTCTTCGCTTGCATGTTCCCCTTTTGTTGTTGCAACTGGTCTGTGATCATTGATTTAAATGACTATCCAAACCCTGATGTCCTTAGCAGACCTTATAAAACCCAATTTTACTGGTTGACAAGAGGAATTAGGTAGGCTACTATTCTAGCGAGCAGAAAAAAATCTTATCAAGCGCATGAGTAGCGCAGGAGCTGGGCGTTGACGGTCACTTAGATCTCCGTTCCTCCATCGTATTCTCCCTAGTTACTGTTTATTTAATCAGGGAGACGGAAACAGGGGTGGAGTGTGCTTAAAATTAGAAATAGCTCTTTTAGATTTCAGAGAATGGCGATGGTAATTAAAAAAATAAACTTGCGCGATCGCGCTAGGTAAAATAGTGAATATAAAGATCGTCAAGTCCTCGATTAACTCCAAAGTTTGCCAATATTGAGGCTAAACCCCTTTAATACATCTTCACCAGAAAGGAAATTGGGTGCTTCTAAGACTTCTACAGCTTGTTTCGCGCGATAGATAGCAACACGCTTGTTTCGTGGCTCAATGAGCCAACCTAAGCGGGAACCATTTTCTAAATACTCTTCCATTTTTTCCCTTCCTTGTTTCCATGAATCGGAAGGTGACAACAGTTCCATAACCAAATCGGGACACAATGGTAAAAATCCCTTTTTTTCCTCTGAAGTTAGTGCATTCCATTTTTGTAAAGGAATCCAGGCAACATCCGGCGATCGCTGTGCGCCATTGGGTAAAGAAAATCCTCCAGAAGAATCAAACGTTTTTCCTAACCCTGTTTGACGATTCCAAACCCCTAAGTCAGTGATCAGTTCCGCATTCCAAGCACTGGTTTCTCCACCCGTGGGAGACATAACAATTAATTCTCCTTTTGCGTTTAGTTCTAGCTTCGTGTCAGGGTTAGTTACACAGAGAGTGTAAAACTGTTCTTTTGTCAATTTAATGATTGGGTTTAGATTGAGGGTAGTAGCAGTCATAATGGTTCATTACTCCGATAACATGGACAAAGCTTAGAGCAAAGGAAAGGCTTATTCAGCCCATTAAATCTAGGGTAGCCATAAAATCAATAGTAGCGAACTTGATCATCGCTAAATTTGAGAAAAGAAATGCTAAGCCAATCACAGCAGCAGAAACTTTATGAAGTGGATTATCATCTTTGGGTGGTAGAGGCTAGGGGGATCACCTCCTCCAGTTCCGATCAAGAATAG
>JBKHER010000109.1:0-8226 GCA_046540715.1 Halothece sp. | reverse complement strand
GAGGGGGGATCTGAAATTAAGTTACTTTTTACAAATGAGATCATATTGCTATATGTACAAATGTGCATACTATAATGGAAATGAAATATCAATGGGATAATAATAAGGCAACTACTAATTTAGCTAAACATGGTATTGATTTTGCGGATGCTGTTTCAGTTTTTTCCGATGATTTAGCCATTACCATTTTTGATGATCGATTTGACGAAGAACGATACATCACCATTGGTATGGACGTTTTAGGAAGAGTTTTAGTTGTTGTTTATACCCTGCGCCAAAATAAAATTCGTCTTATTTCCGCCCGCAAAGCAACCCGAAAAGAAAAACAACAATATCAGGAGGGATAGTTATGGAAGCAGAATATGATTTTAGTCAGGGAAAACGAGGTGCAATTGATCCGATGCCAGTGGGAAAAACTCGTATCACAATTCGCCTAGACGATGACATTTTAGAATGGTTTCGTGAACAAGTTCATTTAGCTGGTGGCGGCAACTATCAAACTTTAATTAATGAAGCTTTGCGTCAATATATGCAACAAAGCCGTGAATCTTTAGAAGATACTTTACGGAAAGTAATACGAGAAGAACTTAATCAGAAGCAGTAATAAACGATGAAGACATCAATTAAAAATCTCACTTATTGATTAAATGAGAGATCATCCCCTTCCTCTGTCATAACTTCCTTAAGAAGGGTGTCTAGTTGTTCCTCAGAAAGAGTTTCTAGGGCTTCTTCGGAAGTGTTATTTTCCCCAGATAAGGAAAGGCTTTCGGTGGTGGCTTGATTTTCCTTTGTAGATAATTTACTTTCTAATTCTCCTACTAAAGCCTTCACGGTAGGATATTCTAATGCAAGGGTGGAAGCTAGGGAAATCCCTAAATGTTCTTCGAGATCATTGGCGAGTTCTCCTGCGGTGAGAGAGTCCATTCCTAACTCAAAAAAGGATTGGTGGGTATTAATAGTTTCAGGTGAAGGAAGACGTAAAATTCTAGCAATTTTATCTCGAATATAAGTTTCTAAAAGAAAAGCGCGATCGCGCTCCTCAGCTTTCTGATATTCTTGGAGAAAGGCTCTTGCTTCTTCTTGATCAATTTGCCACTGCTGTTGTTTTCTATTATCAGGAGTAGTAGGGGATTGAGTTTCAAATGTCTCGTTTTGGCTAATAAGAATGGCTTGTTCGTCAGTGGGTGCAAGAACACTAACCTCAGTAAAACCACTATTTTCAAGAAGGGTTTGCCATTGTGTCGCTGACAGTAACGGATAATTGTCGCGCCAAGCATCATTAAATCGCCACCAACCAGAAGTTAAGCCAAAAATTAAATCTAGCCAGCGAGTGGGTTTGGTTCCTTCTAATAAAATTAACAGTCCGTTGGGGGCTAATAATTGTTTAATATTTTGCAGAGTTACCGATAAATTTTCCGTAGCGTGTAGAACATTGGCAGCAATAATAATTTCATAGTGATGTAAGGGAAAATTTTGGGCGGTAATTTCTTTTTCAATGTCTAATTTTTCATAGCAAATAAAATTATAGTCTCGAAACTTTTTCTGCGCTTTGATGAGGAATAAGGGCGAAACATCGGTAAAGGTATATTGCAGCGATCGCTGATTTAAAGTTGGTAATAAATAAGCGGTACTGCCACCAGTTCCAGCACCAATTTCTAAACAATTAAGCGTTTTATCATTGGGAAAATTAGAACTGGCTACAGAAATCACTTTTTCTAATAACTGATTCATTACTTTTGCTGGCGGTGAATCCTGATAAAGTTGGGTCGCTAGCGTGAGATCCCCATCGGGGAAGATTAACTGTAACGGATCGCAATTTCCCTGTAAAACGTCTCCTAAATTTATGGCACAGTTTTGTAATAGGGTTAATTCTGTTTTTGCTTCAGGATAACTGTTGAGAAGTTCCTTGATTTTAAGATCTGGATTAGCATTAGAAGGAGTTTTAACCACTCGCCATTCCTCATCTGTCGAGGTTAAAATATTGGCTTCTTTTAGAATATCGAGAAGTCTGCGGAATAGTTGTTGCTGTGCTTCAATAATTCCTAATTCTTGCCTTAATTCTTGGGTGGAAAAAGTTTCATTGACTTCTAATTCTTTTCCTAAATTTTGTAGCGTCTTCAGGATATAATCAACACTTAATGCTTCTAATTGATCGAAAATAATTTGATATCGATCAAGTTGATTGATATGTTTTAATTCAGCGATCGCGCTACCCAGTGTCTTTTCTATCACTTGCGGTGAAGTTATAGTATTTTGATCATCTAACCAACTTCCCCCCTTACGAAGGGGGGTTAGGGGGGATTCCTTACTAAGGGAGGTTAGCGGGGATTCCGTTTGTCTGCTTTCTGTCAGTGCAATCAACCGTCCTGAAGCATGAATTAATTTTTCATTGTCTCCCTGACTAGACAATTCCCAATTCGCAATTTTTTCCATTTCTGGAGTAACAGTCACTTGCACCGTTTTCGGATTTAAATTATTAAAAGTTAATGGTGTTTTGATCTCTAAATCTTGAACTTCAAACGCTTGATTTTGAAAGAATAAATTTCCTGCTTGTTGCGCGATCGCGCTATAAACCGACATCGGCAACTCAGACACCTCACCAAAGTCTTGAGGATTAATTTCAAGTTGAAATTGAAACTGCTTTAAGGGAAACTTGAAAGTAGAAGTAGGTTTTTCTAACCAGTAAGGAGTTTTCGCAAAAGGATAGGTGGGTAAAATCACTTTTTGACGAGAATAGGGCGCATCAAAACTATCCCAATTAACAGAAATTCCTGCTAGATAGAGTTGGGCTAAACTGTCTAATAATTGTTCCCAATTGTCTCGTTTGCGGTGCAAAGAAGCTAAGTAAATTCCAATATCTTGTCCTAAGTTTTGCTTGGCTAAACCTAATAAAATGGGATGCGACCCCACTTCTAGAAAAATGTCAACTCCCCATCGTTCCAGCGACTTAATTCCTTGACTAAATTGAACCGTCTCTCGCAGATGGCGACACCAATAATCCGCATCTAAAACAGTTCCGATTTCCTGCACAGTTCCCGTTACATTGGAAGCTAACGGTAAAGTTAAAGGGGAATAATTAATTTTTGTAGCAACGGATCGAAATTCCTCTACAATAGAATCCATTAACGGGGAATGGAAGGCTTGAGACACATTAAGCGGTTTGGTTTCAATTCCCTCACCATGCAGTTGATTTAACACAGAAGAAATCGCCGTTTTTTCCCCAGAAATAACCACTTGTTGGGGAGTATTAATAACTGCAATGCTAACCTCTGATTGATCAGCGATCGCGTTTCTAACCGTTGTTTCCTCACTAAAAACAGCGTGCATTTCTCCCTCAGTGGTGATGCTAGCCATGAGTTTTCCTCGCGCTGTTACTAGCTTTAGTCCATCTTCTAAGGAGAATGCACCCGCTAAACACGCCGCCACATATTCCCCAATACTATGTCCACAGACAATATTTGGTTTAATCCCCCAAGACTGCCATAATTGAGCCAAGGCATATTCAAACGCAAATAAAATCGGTTGGGTGTATTCAGTTTGATCAATGAGAGAAGTGTCTTCCGCATATAAAATTTTAATTAATGAAATGGGTAGTGCCTGATTACAGCGATGTAAAATTTCTCGGAATAAGGGTTGGGTTTCATAAAGCTGTTGTCCCATTTTCGGATATTGCGATCCTTGTCCTGTAAATAACAGGGCTATCTTGGGAGAGGTGTTTCGATCGATGCTTTGAATCGAAGCCTGATCTAGTTTTTCTTGTAATTCCTCAAGAGTTTCTGCTGTCACCGCTAACCGATGGGAAAAATGGGATCGTCCCGTATTTGCGGTAAAACATAAGTCAGCGAGAGAGGGGGAATGGCTTTGGAGAAAGTTTTGATAACGCTGGATCAGGGTTTGTAAAGCGGGTTCACTTTTCGCCGAAAGGGAGAAAAGATGGCGCGAACGCTCGATTTCTGTTTTCGGTTGCAATGATGGGGGAGGCGGTGCAACAATCAGATGGGCATTGGTTCCCCCAAATCCAAAGGAACTCACCCCCATTAATGGTTGATTTGGCGACCAAGCCTGAGAGGTAGTGGGAATGTCAATTAAGTTTTGATCCAGTTGTAAATAAGGGTTTAATTCTTCTAAATGCAAGTGAGGGGGAATTTCTTGGTGTTGGAAACATTGGCTAGCTTTGATTAATCCTGCAATTCCAGCAGCAGCTTCTAAGTGACCAATATTGGTTTTGACAGAACTAATTAAACAGGGGGTTTCTCGTTCACTGCTGGCTAAAACCGCTTGTATCGCGGAAACCTCAATGGGATCACCTAAAGGCGTTCCTGTACCATGGGTTTCAATATATCCAATTTGATCGGGGGTTGCTTCGGCATTGGCAAGGGCTTGTTGAATCACAGCTTGCTGCGATCGCGCATTGGGAGCCGTTAAGCCGTTACTGCGTCCATCTTGATTGATAGCTGACCCTTGAATCACTGCTAAAGCGTGTAGGTCGGAGACTGAGCCGTAGGCATCTTGATCCAAATCACGAACCCGCTTGAGAATGACGACTCCACAACCTTCCCCTCTCCCATAGCCATCAGCACTCGCGGCAAAGGTTTTACACCGTCCATCCGCCGCCAACATATTCCCTGCAGTTAATCCATCGTTTAGAGAGTCCGTGAGAATAACATTAACTCCCCCGACAATGGCTAAATCACAATCGCCCTGCTGCAAACTGCGACAAGCGAGATGAACTGCCACTAAAGAGGAGGAACAAGCGGTATCAACGGCGAGACTGGGCCCCTGTAAATCTAAAAAGTAGGAAAGGCGGTTGGCTGCAATGCTGTGGGCGTTTCCCGTCGCGGTGTAAGCATCAATATTCGATGGCAACTGAAAATAATCATTACTGCTGATGCCAATAAAAACGCCTGTTTTGCTTCCAGCAAGGGAAGAAGGGGCAATTCCTGAACGTTCTAATGCTTCCCAAGTCACTTCTAAAAGCAGTCGTTGCTGGGGATCCATTTCTTGGGCTTCTCGCGGCGTAATACCGAAAAATTCTGCATCAAAGCTGGCAATATCTTTGAGAAATCCGCCCTGAGTTTTGATAGTGGTGCGAGAAGTTTCCTCAATCGCATCTCTTCCGTTACTTAATAAAGCCCAGAACTCCTCTGGACTCTCTGCGTGGGGAAAGCGGCAACTCTCACCAATGATAGCCACGGCTTCTGTTTTTACTGACTGTGGCGTTTCAGGTGTGGCATGGTGTTGCGTGAGATAATTCGATAAAGACGCGATCGTGGGGTAACTATAAGCTAAAGTGGGGTCTAAGCGTCTTCCCAGCCAGTTTTCTAATTCGCCGCTTAAACTAACCATCGCCACCGAATCTAAGCCATAACTAGCAAATTCGGCATGAATATCAATGTCTTGGGGAGAACAAGAAAGGTTTTCTGCTAATTTCGCCACTAACCAACTCTGAATATCGGTAATGGTTTCAGGGGAAGGATGACTCTCTGTAGTGTCTAAATGCCATTCTTTTAAAACAGCTAAGGTTCCCTCTAGAAACTTCTCCCGACAAGCGCGACGCTGAATTTTCCCGCTTGAGGTTTTCGGAATTGTGGTGGGTTTAATCAGGAGAATATGGGAAACTTGAAGGTTATGGGTTTGAGAGATGGCTTCACGAATTGATCGAATGGCAGAATCTAGCGGTTGACGGCGATAATGGCGTTCCACTTCCTGCACAATCACTAATTTATCCCCCCAACCCCCCCTTGGTAAGGAGGGCTTAATGCTAAAGGCAGCCCCACAGCCTTTTTTAAGGGCAACATGGGCATTTTCCACTGTTTTTTCAATATCTTGAGGATAATAGTTTTCACCGCGAATAATAATGAGATCCTTGCGTCTTCCTGTAACGTAAAGTTCTCCATTTTGATAGGTTCCTAAATCACCAGTGCGAAGAAAGGATTTTTCTGGTTGATCTTGGAGAGAAGCATAGAAGGTTTCTTGGGTTTCTATCTCTTTTCCCCAATAGCCTTGCGCGATACTGTCTCCCCTTACCCAAATTTCGCCAACTTCGTGGGGTTGAACTGGGGTTAGGGTGTCTGGATTAACAATAACTATCTCCTGTTGCTGTGGCGGTTTTCCACAACTGACAAAGGTTTGGGTATCTTCTGGATTAGTGGTAGCAATTGCGCGATCGCGCTTTAATTCGGTTTGACTAAAGTATTTAGTCACAGATTTTGCTTGACATTCGCTGCCAGTTACCAGTAATGTAGCTTCAGCCAAGCCATAACAGGGATAAAAACTCTCTCCTTTGAAACCACACTCAGCAAAGGTTTCCGTAAATCGATCCAGCGTGTGTGGAGAAATCGGTTCCGCCCCAGTTAAGGCAATGCGCCAACTGCTGAGATCAAGACTTTTTCGCTGTTCAGGCGTAATTTTATCCACACATAACTCATAAGCAAAATTCGGCGCAACACTGAGAGTTCCGCGATAATCAGAAATCGCTTTTAACCAGCGATAGGGTTGTTGTAAAAAAGAAAGCGGTGACATCCAAATGCAAGGACATCCGATATAAAAAGGCTGCAGAATCGAGCCAATTAATCCCATATCATGGTAGGGAGGCAGCCAAGTTACGGCGACATCATCAGGAGAACTTTGGATTCCTTCAGCAATCATTGCAGAGTTCGCCCACAGGTTACCGTGAGTCAGCATTACCCCTTTTGGATTTCCCGTTGAACCCGAAGTATATTGCAATAGGGCAAGAGTCTCAGGGGTAATATCGCGAAACTGCCAATTTTGAGGATTATTCTGGTCGGTTTCTTGGGGAGTTAACCAGTAGAGGGTTGCAACATCTAAAACTTTTCCCAACCAGTGACGGGGCTTACAAGCCTCGGAATGCGATTCTGAGGACAGCCCCTCACGAGTGTTTTCTAAATGACTCTCTGTTGTTAATACCACCGCCACTTCAGCATCAATGGCGATGTTTTGGATTCTCTCTGCATTGCGCTG
Organism: Halothece sp.; assembly: GCA_046540715.1. Classification (GTDB taxonomy): domain Bacteria; phylum Cyanobacteriota; class Cyanobacteriia; order Cyanobacteriales; family Rubidibacteraceae; genus Halothece. The sequence goes on along the minus strand of JBKHER010000109.1, from coordinate 1,245 downwards.
ATTCCGAGGGGGATAAGCAGGAACGGCTATTACGCCTGCATACCAGCAACCGAATAAAGCACTAAGATAGTTGAAGCCAGGAGGATGTAAAATTAAAGCTCGTTCTCCTTGGAAATCCTGTAAAGCAATAGCAATCTGACAGGCTTTGTGGTGTAAATCCTGATCTGTCCAGCTAAGGGCTTCAGTTTCCCCATCTTTGAGGAAAGTAAAGGCACGTTGAGAGGGGGAATGAGAAGCGCGATCGCGCAACAAAGAAACTAGGGTTTGAGAGAAGGATGCCATATTGGTCATTAAATCACTAGCCAATAATCAAAAAAGACAAGGTTTTTAACTTACCGTCAATTTCCCTGAGGAAACCACTAGTAATTCAGAACCTTGCCAAACTGAATGAGATTGCCCCCCACCAACTGGTAGGGGAAACGAAACAAGAAAATTAGACCACTTCTCCGAAATTAGCTGCAAAAGCACCTAAATCATCGAGATTGACGTTACCATCGCCTGTGAGATCAGCTTGAGGATCGTAATTATCATCGCCAAAGCTACTTCCCAAGGCAGCACCCAATATGCCTAAATCATCTTCGTTAACCTCACCATCACCATCAAGGTCAGGATTACCATCCCCACCGAATGCAAAAACGAGGTCAGCACTGTTTGTTTCAGAGTCAACGCCATAGTTTTCACCCTCAAGGAGGCTAAAGCTGATTTCTTCAAACTCGCGACTAGCAGGAGAAAGAGGCAAAGTAAGGGAGGCTTCATTTTCGGTTAATGTTGCAAAGAAGCCACTGTCATCCACATCGCCTTCAATATCTTCAATATCGTCAAAGAAAATACCTTCGGTGGAAGTAATCTCAGGAATATCGTTTTCATCAAACTCTAAGATATTGCTTAGAGCACGGATAGACTCACTATCGACAGCTACTTCTAAGCCACCATCAGGAATCTCACCCTCGACGCTAAAGTTGATAGTCACTTCTTCGCCAGGGGTAATCTCTGATTGATCAGCACTGAAGCTGACGACAGGCGTATCGCTGTTTTCTACGCCATCGCTAATGGTAAAGCTATCTTCACTGGCATCAGGATCTACAGTGAAGTCAACGAGTCCTTCAGAGGCTTCACCGCCTTCGGATTCTTCACCGCCTTCAGAGGCTTCACCGCCTTCGGATTCTTCACCACCTTCAGATTCTTCACCACCTTCAGAGGCTTCACCGCCTTCGGATTCTTCACCGCCTTCAGAGGCTTCACCGC
>JBKHER010000108.1:0-8249 GCA_046540715.1 Halothece sp. | reverse complement strand
TCAGATCAGATTGCTATAGTTGATGTTAATAGTAAACTGAGTCCGAGAAGAATGACAAGAATTGCACGACACCATTAATCAATTAGAATTTTGATGAACTTTCTTCCCGAGAAAAAGACATCTCTTGATGCTCAAAAGTCGGTAAACGAATTGACTCCACAACAGGAATACAACCCAGCCAATGACGGGAACGGTGGGCAAATTCTTCAGGATCACCACTAACGCAAAAGCGCGTCGGATTAGGATATCCTGAGTGTTTTAAGCCCATCAATTCTAATTCTTGTTCAATGGATTTAACCACATACTGCGCTGGATCAATAAAGCGAACCGTTGACGGCAATAAGTCTTTTAATATGGGGGCTAAATAGGGATAATGGGTACAGCCGTAAATGAGGGTATCAATTTGTTTTTCTTGTAAAGAAGCTAAATAGCCTTGGGCAACTTCTCGAACATAGGGATCATTGAGTCGATTTTGCTCAATCAAGGGCACAAATTCGGGACAGCTTACCTGCCAAACTTTCACATCATGGTTAATTTCTAAAATCGCTTGGCGATAGGCATTACTGGTTGCGGTGGCTGGAGTTGCAATGACCCCAATCCGCTTTCCCACCTCAACTGCTCCCCTTGCACCGGGTAAAATAACCCCTAGAATGGGAATATTAAACTCAGAGCGAACTGTCTCTAGGGCGAGAGCAGAACAAGTATTGCAAGCCATAATGACCATTTTTACTCCTTGTTCTACCATCCAAGATAGAATTTCGCGCACAAATTGAACTAGCTCACTGTAAGAGCGATTGCCATAAGGAAGGCGAGCAGTATCGGCAAAATAGAGGATGGATTCTTGAGGCAGTTGTCGATAAAGTTCTCGTAAAACCGTTAAGCCTCCTAAACCACTATCAAACACTCCGATGGGATGTTCAGAGGTAAGTGTTTCGGGAATCGGCGGTGAAACGTCGTTGGTCAACAAATTAGCCCCCATTGTACATTGTTTTGTTACTCATAAATTATCAATTAATTGGATTTAACGTAGTCTAGGATCCCCTCAGCGATCGCCTCACCCATTTCCTGACGGAAGTTATCATCAGCAAGTCGCGGGGCATCCTCTAGACCGGTGAGAAAGCCAGTTTCTACTAAAACCGCAGGCATAGAAGAGTTGCGTAGCACATAGAAATTCGCTTGTCTCACGCCGCGATCGCGCATATTGGTATTTTTCAACATACTACGGTGAATTGACGTAGCTAAAGCACGACCCTGAGAGTGATAATAAGTTTCTATCCCATTCACATCTGGGCGAGTCATACTGATGGCATTGGCATGAATACTAATGAAGAGATCAGCATTAGCGCGATTTGCCATTTCCGCTCGTCCCGAGAGAGAGATAAAGCGATCACTCTCCCGTAACATTTGCACCCTCACCCCCTTCGCTTCTAAAGCATCCCTGACATAACGAGAAATGGGTAAAACCACATTTTTTTCCTGTAATCCCTCAATGCCGATCGCACCTGGATCTCGTCCCCCATGCCCCGGGTCAATCACAATCAAGGGCTGATCTTTGCGATCATCACTAGGAGTAGAACGAGGGAGTGATCTTTGCTTCGGGGGCGGCACTTGAATTGCTTGATGTTGCGGGTTTGGGCTGTCCCCTGTCCGCGCTTGACTTGATCCCCGTTGCCAGCCAATAGCAAGGAGATTTTCACTGGGTTGATTAATTTGATCTTCAATCTGCACCCCAGAGGCGGCTTGAATTTGGACAACAACGCGATCGTCATCTTCTTGACGAACCCGAATTTGAGAAATGGGACTATTTCTTTTTAAATCAGGACCACGAACGGGATCAGCTAACTCCGCATTCGGAATCGTCATTTCATAAATCCCACTGGTTTGATCCCATTCGCCTGTTCCCGTTAACCTGCCATCAGCCTTTACTAGTAACTGGTTATCGACTAAATCAATCGCTTCAACTTTAGCCGTCTGAGACTGATTCATCTCATCTTTTACCCACTGTGGCATAGATGGACTAGAAAGCTGCCTGGCTTCCCCCATGCCCCCTTGGGGTAACATGACTACCGCCCCATTGCCACTGGTATTAGGAAAGGCTTGCCAATTAGGAGAATCCTCATTAAGGTGCAGGACAACTTCCGAGCCATTTCCCACAGAGTTAAACTCAGCATAACTCACACCATAATTATTGATCGGGAGAGCTTCTGGCAAATCCGAAGGTAGTGGGGTATTCGGTAAGCGAAAAGACATCCGTTTTCCATCATCACTACGTTGGGCTGGAATATCCCCTGATGGGGCGCTATCTAACCGCAGGAATAATCCACTACTGGTAACGCGGAAGTTCGGGTGACTCAATTCCCTCACTGCCTCCCCATCAGAACGGGAAGGAGAGCTAGTTGGTTGAGCCACTTCTTGTTGTTTCTGACGTTGGGGAGAGGGCAGCTGCACTGCCCATTGTTGAGGATTTTCCCCTTGTACTCTAATTTCCTCGGGCTCAAGGGTATAACCCTCTTCTAATTCCAAAACTAGACGAGTGGTGTCTTCATCAAACTGACCCACTCGCACTTCTTTCACCGCGCCCCCAATCATTTGATTTTTCATTGCCTCACCGCGACTGGTACGAGGTAAATCAATCACCACCCGCGTGGGATCAGAAATTAGTTGCGCTCTTGGCTGTACCCCCTCTGCTGTACGAAACGTAAGCCGATTCTGGTTTTTATTAAATTGCCAAGAGGTAAGTTTACCTCCGGCTTGTGCAGGGCTTGTTGCTAGCCCAGTTGTCACTAAAGAACCTATTAATAACCAATGAAGTTTCACGAGTCTTTCTCCTCACACACAAGTTTGCCCCTTCAGAATTATTTTATTGGGGAATATAGCATAACCATTAACCCTTAACAGATCAGTTTATCCCAACACAGCTCAAATTTACCTCAAGTTTCCTCCTGTTCAGACGCTTCTGCTTCGGAGGGTTCTGGGAAAACTACCCGCAGAAACGGTGGAGCCACAAAGGTGGTGATAATTACCATGACAATAATCGCTGCTTCTGTTGATGGGGAAAGCGCGCCGCTAGCAGAGCCAACGCCTGCAAAGACTAACCCCACTTCTCCTCGGGGAACCATTCCTACCCCAATGGCAAGTTTATTAATGTCAGGGCGGCCAAAGATGCTATATCCTGCTATGGTCTTACCAACAATGGCAATGAGAATTAGAAAAGCTGCTAAAATTAAGCCTTCGCGGTTACTAGGAACAGCCGGGTTCAGTACCCCTAAATCAGTTCTTGCACCCACACAGACAAAGAACACAGGAACTAAAATATCGGCAACCGGAACTACTTGTTCTTCCAGTTCTTTCCGTTTTTCGGTTTCTCCTAAAACTAATCCCGCGGCAAACGCGCCTAAAATTGCTTCTAACTCAATTGCGGTGGCAATATAAGCCAGAGCAAAAGCGAAAACTAATGCTGTTAAGAGTAACTCGCCACGAGTTTTCATTTCATTAACCATTCCCACCAGAAAGGGGGTGATAAAACGTCCGATAATAATCGTTCCTACGAGAAAGGCGGCAGCACTCACGACTAAGTAAAGAACATTGGTAATCTCAATATTACCGGTTTTAATTAGGCTTGCGACAACGGCTAAGATGATAATTCCCAAAACATCATCAATCACCGCCGCACCAATAATAATTTGTCCTTCTTTAGAATTTAATTGCCCTAATTCTGCTAAAACTTTTGCCGTAATTCCAATACTGGTAGCAGTCAAGGCAGCACCGGCAAAAATCGCTGGAATAGCGGGTACGCCAAACCCATAATAGAGACCGGCGGTCCCGCCGACAAAGGGGGCAACGACACCAGTAACGGCAACAACCGCCGCTTGGGGGCCTACCTGTAGCAGTTCTTTCAAGTCTGATTCTAAGCCAATCTCAAAAAGTAAAATCACGACTCCCAATTCCGAAAGCACCGTGATTACTTCTCCTTGGGCTTTAAAAGCCGCTTCGGCAGTTCCAGCTTCTAATCCTGTCGTTCGCTCTAAAAAAGCCATAATCAAGGAGTCTTCAGCAGTTGCTCCGGCTTCAGGAAAGACGAGTAACCCTAGCACTGAAGTTCCAATGACAACGCCACCGACTAATTCTCCTAAAACGGGAGGTAAGTTAATCCGAGAACAGAGTTCTCCGCCAATTTTACTGGCAATATAAATGGCGACTAAGCTCAGTAAAACCCCAGCAAGGATGATTGAACCTTCGGGTTCTGCACTTTCTTCTTCGGCAGTTGCAACTAACCAAAAAGGGGAGATATCGGTGATTTGTGCACTCAAATTTAGCTGACTAAAACTCATTCTTTACTTATTGTTAAGATTTGCTTCTAATTAACGATACAACAACACTGTCAATGAGGGTATCAGTTTCTTCAATGTTTTAGTTGGCGTTGGCTCGATACCAGTCAATTGTATTTTTTAAGCCCTGCTTAAATTCCGTTTTTGCCGTAAAACCAAATCGTTCTTTCGCCCGTTGTGTATCTAAACAGCGACGGGGTTGACCGTTGGGTTTATCCGTTTCCCAGATAATTTCTCCATCAAAGTTCATCAGTTCACAGATAAGTTCAACTAAATATTTAATAGAAATTTCTTCGTTTGTTCCTAAGTTGACGGGGTCGGGATCATCATAACTTTCGGTGGCCATGACAATTCCTCGTGCTGCATCGGTGGAGTAAAGAAATTCTCGGGTGGGACTGCCATCTCCCCAAACTGGTAGGCTTTTTTCTCCTTTTTGTTGTGCCTCGTGAACTTTGCGAATGAGGGCGGGAATGACGTGGGAACTTTCGGGATTAAAATTATCTTCGGGGCCATAAAGGTTAACGGGAAGTAAGTAAATGCCATTGAAGCCATATTGCTGTCGATAGGCTTGGAGTTGTACCAGTAGGGCTTTTTTGGCGATACCATAGGGGGCGTTGGTTTCTTCAGGATAGCCGTTCCAGAGATCATCTTCTTGGAAGGGAACGGGGGTAAATTTGGGGTAGGCGCAAATGGTTCCTACACAAACAAATTTTTCCACCCCGGCTTCATAGGCGGCGTGGATCAGTTGGGTTCCCATCATTAAGTTGTCGTAGAAGAGTTCGGCGGGTTTTGCGCGGTTTAAGCCAATTCCGCCGACATGAGCGGCGAGATGAATAATAATGTCTTGCTGTTGGGAGACACTTTCGCAGGCTTGCCACTGGCGGAGATCTTGATCGCGCGATCGCGGCACTGTAATTTTTTCCCGTTGCGCCCCAGCTTCCACTAATTGGTCAATCACTTGACGACCTAAAAAACCCGCTCCACCGGTCACAACAATTCGTTTATTGTTTAAATCAACCATAATAATTTCCTCCCAAAAAAATCCCCACCGAGTTTGGTGAGGAAGGTATCACTTAATAAGACATTGAGCCAACGTTTTGCCGAATATAAGCATTGTCTTTAACTCGTTTGCGCCCTTCGGTTTCGGGCGGGGTGAGTCCTAGTGCCTCTAAGTCCGCATCTACCATCAATAGCACTAATTCTTCAAAATTCACGGACGGTTGCCAATTGAGTTGTTTTTTAGTTTTCGCGGGATCGCCAATGAGGAGTTCTACTTCTGCCGGACGCAAGTATCGTTCATCAAATTTAACATAATCTTCCCAGTTTAAGCCTACATAACCAAACGCTAAATCCAGAAACTCTCGCACGGAATGGGTTTCCCCAGTAGCGACAACATAATCATCGGGTTGCTCTTGTTGCAACATTAACCACATCGCTTGCACATAATCTTTGGCATATCCCCAGTCTCGTTTCGCATCGAGATTTCCCAGATAGATAACCTTTTGTTGGTTAGCTAGAATCCGCGCGATCGCGCGAGTAATTTTCCTTGTCACAAAGGTTTCCCCTCGTCGTGGACTCTCATGATTAAACAAAATGCCATTGCAAGCAAACAGATCATAAGATTCCCGATAATTCACCGTTTGCCAATGAGAATACACCTTGGCACAAGCATAAGGGCTACGGGGATAAAAGGGGGTGGTTTCCTTTTGGGGAATTTCCTGCACCTTCCCAAACATTTCCGATGATCCCGCTTGATAAAATCTCACTTGTACCCCTGTCCGATGTTGATAATCACGGATGGCTTCTAATAAACGTAAAGTTCCCATTGCCACGGTATCCACCGTATATTCTGGGGAATCAAAACTCACCCGAACATGAGACTGCGCCCCCAAATTATAAATCTCCACTGGCTTAATCGCTTCTAAGAGTCGCCGTAGCGTCGTTCCATCCGTTAAATCCCCATAGTGAAGAAATAACTGGGCATCTTCTTGGTGGGGATCAACATACACATGGTCAATGCGATCAGTATTAAAGGTGGAAGTACGGCGGATAATCCCATGAACTTCATACCCTTTGCTTAATAAGAGTTCACTTAAGTAAGAGCCATCTTGACCCGTAATTCCTGTAATTAACGCTACCTTTTTGTTGGTCATATTTTCAAATTTCTTGATCCTTAATCGTTAGAGTGCCAATATAACGAACTTTTCGCTACAGTTAGCCTTTTAATAACTCCCATTATCTTTAGGGAAGAGCATGACCCCAATGGTTTTAACAATGACCCAAGAATCTAGCAATGAGTTCCGAAAGTTGACATAATAAACATCCATCTTAATGCGTTTTTCATAAGGAATATCATTTCGCCCCGAAACTTGCCACAATCCAGTAATTCCAGGTCGAATGGTCAAAATAGTATCCATGTGTCGCCCGTACATATGCAATTCCTCAGGAACTAAGGGGCGGGGACCAACTACACTCATATCGCCTTTTAGGACATTCCAGAATTGCGGCAACTCATCTAAACTGGTGTAGCGCAAAAACTTTCCAATTCGCGTTACTCTAGGATCCTCCTTGAGTTTGAAATTCTCTTCATATTCTTGGCGCAATTCTGGAGAGTTTTGAAGCAACGGGGCAATCAAATTGTCGGCATTTTTTACCATCGTTCTAAATTTAATGCAACGAAATGGGCGATAATTTTTGCCGATGCGCTCTTGAATATAAAAGACAGGTCCCGGGGAACTGAATTTAATCAAAATCGCTAATAGCAGGTATAGGGGTGACCCTATGATTAATACCACTAGAGAAAAAATAATATCGAATAGTCGTTTGCATTTGTCTCCGTTTTTATTCGCGAGAGCCAGCGTTTTCGGTTTCTTTTTACGGACAATAGGAGTAACGCTACGTTTAATGGCACCTCGAATCATTTTAACGGAGATAAGTTGGCTTTGAGCAGTCATCTTATTCCTTTCACTTCACACCACACACCCCCATCATAAAGCTATAAGTTCAAATAGGAGTAATCTGTTGCTATCGATTGTATCCCATCGATCCCCATTGTCGGTAAAGTAGTGGTCGTCTTTATGAGCGGCTAATTTCCCACCCTAACCGAGTGGGCTGTTCATAAATTTTTTTTAGGGTATTAATATCACGGGGGGAAATTTCAGGGGAGTCCCGAACATGAGAGAAATACAAGGCATCATTTTTGTGGTCACTGTGTCCCCAAATTCCTAAGGCATGACCCATTTCATGTCTGGCTGTGGCTAAGATACGTTTTTGAGGCTGATCAGGGCTGATTTCGATCAACATCCGATGGATCAGACGGGAGTTTTTTAGGTCAAATTCGTAACGGGTTCGGGCAGTTCGGGCGCGAGAGAATTCTAAGTTACCAGTTTCTGGGTTGCGTTGGGTATTGATAGGAGGGCGCGATCGCGCAATGATAATATTGGCATCAGTGCGGTTATCAATTCGCTTTAGGGGAAGATATTCATTCCATTCAGCGATCGCTGTTTCCACCGCCTTCACCCAGTCTTTTCCTTCAGAACTCGATAAATCTAGGTACACCTTAATCGGAAACTGCGACCAAACCAAATATCCCAAAGGACTTTCTTTGACCTCCGAAAAATAGTCCCCTACTTCTGGTTCAACTTCCCACTTTGCTAAAGCCGACGGTAAAGGATGGGGTTTCGGCTCAGGAAAATTAGCAGAGGGCTCTGAACTAACGAGCGTCGAAGTGACTAGAATCACTAACACGGTGAAAAAAGTGATTATAATCACCCTCTTTATTTTCCGATTAAAGGCAACAACCCCCATTAAGAATTAACCCAGAGCATTTTCTCTTTGAAAAAGCGGGCGGCGGGAATCGAACCCGCATCATCAGCTTGGAAGGCTGAGGTTTTACCACTAAACTACGCCCGCATAACCTTC